>DASPOZ010000126.1:0-19343 GCA_035625755.1 Candidatus Sulfotelmatobacter sp. | reverse complement strand
GCCTGGGCGCGCGGCCGGGCGTCCCTCCTACCGGGTGCCCGGTCGCCCGGACGTCCTGCGCGGGTTTCTGGGCGCAGCGGCGCGGAGCCACGGCGGGTCGGTGCGGAGGATGCGGGCGTAGACGGGGCAGCCGGGCCGGTGGGCGCCGGGCAGATAGCCGATGCTCATGAGGAACTCGTTCACGATCTCCCCCCCGGTGAAGACGAAGGTCCGCCTGAACAGCTTCGTCCACGCCTCTTTCGTGAGGGGATGGTGGGCGTCGAGCCAGGCCGCGAAGGACCCGTGGGTCTGGCGCAGGGCCAGGAGGCGCCGGGCGTTCTCGATGACCGCATTGATCTTCAGGCGGTTGCGGACGATGCCCGGATCGGCCAGCAGCCGCGCCTTCTCCCGCGTCCCGTAGCCCGCCACGCTGGCCGGGTCGAAACCCCGGAAGGCCCGCGCGAAGGCCGCCCGCTTCTGCAGCACCGTGAGCCAGGACAGCCCCGCCTGGTTGATCTCCAACGCCAGGCGCTCCAGCAGCGCCGCATCGCTGCGCACGGGAAAACCGTACTCCGCATCGTGGTAGGGCCCGTGGAACGGATGGCCCGGCGCGACATCGCAATAGCCCTGGCCCACCTCAGCCTCCACACATAGTGCTTGCTCCCGTGAGGCGCAGGGGGGAAGAGAGCGGCGGGCCCTAGGCGCCCCCGGGGAGGTCGGCGGGAAGCGGCCGACGATCAGCCGGCGCCGTTGCCGACGCGGCGGGCGATGATGATCTTGTTCTCCGCGAGGCGGTTGACGGGGAAGAGGCGGGTGAGCTTCCGGTCCACCCAGCCCATGGCGTAGCAGAACTTGGGCCCCAGGGTGCGCATCTCGCTGAAGTGGCATGGCTCGGGGGCGAGATAGGTGAAGAAGTCGAACCCGTAGGTGCGCTGGATGTGGAACCCGTATTTGGCCAGGAGGCCCCGCATCTCTTTGTGGGTGAAGGTGGTCAGGTCCACGCTATGCCCCTGGTAGCGCCAGGTCCGCACGTGGCCCTCGCCCGGGGTGGCCGCGGCGCGGCGCAGCTCGGCCCAGTCCCACAGGAGCTGCGGGTACCACTTGTTGTCGAAGTCGAAGCAGAGGATGCCGCCCGGCTTCGTCACCCGGGCCATCTCCTGCAACGCCCTTTCGTACGGGGCGATGTGGCTGAAGACGTCTCCCAGGGAGATCACGCAGTCGGCGATCCCGGCGCGCAGCCCGCTCCGGGTGATGTCGCCCGTGAGGAGCTGGACGTTGGTGATGCGTGCCTGTCGCAGCTTCTCCCGGTTGATCCGGAGCAGGTCCTCGGAAAGGTCGAGGCTCACCACGCGCTTGGCGTGGCGGGCCAGGTACAGGGTCTGGGCCCCCGTGCCGGCGCCCATCTCCACCACCGTATGGTAGGTGCCCGCACCGTTCTTGCGTTCGAAGACGTCGGCCAGGGCCCGTTCGTACTGCTGGTACACGTTCAGAAAGTAGGGGAAGCGCCGGATGTTCTCCTCATAGCCATCGGCGATGGCCGCGTAGAACCTCCGCACCTGCTCGACGTGGGCCTTCTCGTCTTGTATCTTCATGATCTCCCCGCTCCCGCAATCCCCCCTGCAGCCTCCAAGACCGTTCGGGCGTCCGGCCGGTCCGCGCCGGCCGTCCCGATGGGGCGGTAACGCGCGATGCCCTGCCCGCTGACCGGGTTGAGCACCCCGTGCCGCCGGATCGTCTTTCGTTCCGGATCGGGGACCACCACGAAGCGCAGCTTCGATCCGTGGATGGTCCGGAAAACGCCCTGCGCCGATTCCGCCGTCACGGCGAAGACCCCGGCGCCGAGGCTCACGAAGTCGGGGAGGGGGGCCTGCGGCCCCATGGGCCGCCGGTGGCTGTCCCCTCGGATGTACCCGATGGAGAAGGCCGGGACGACGATCGCGTCCCAGACGATGTGCCGGAGGGTTGTGGGGTTGTCCTGCGGATCGTCAAGAGGAAAGTTCGGGGCGGGTGTCCCCGCCGCCGGGGGCTCAGGCATGCTGGTCGGGAGTGGGGACGGGGAAGGGATCGAGTTGGCCCGGGCGGGCGGGCCGGGGCATAAGCGGAACACCGCCGCCGGGGCGCCGAGGGCCGCGCCCCGGCCCCGGAGGGCCCCGGGCCATGGACTCGGAGGCTCGATGCTCGCGCTCACGTCTGGCCGCGCGGCGGGAGCTGGACCGAACCGATGAGCTCCCGCACCGAGGAGAGCCGTTGCTCGGTGACGAAGGCGCCGAGGCCATCCACCAGCTGCTCGAGGACGCCGGGGTTCACGAAATTGGCCGTGCCCACGGCCACGGCGGTGGCGCCGGCGATGAGGAATTCCAGGGCATCCTCGACGGAGGCGATCCCGCCCATGCCGATCACGGGCACGTTCACGGCCCGCGCCACCTGCCACACCATGCGCACCGCGATGGGCCGGATGGCCGGGCCAGAGAGGCCGGCCGTGCCCATGGCGATCTTGGGCCGCCGGGTCCGCACGTCGATGGCCAGGGCGATGAAGGTGTTGATCATCGAGAGGGCGTCCGCCCCGGCCTCCACGGCGGCGCGGGCGATGGTGGTGATGTCCGTGACGTTGGGCGAGAGCTTGGGGATCAAGGGCAGGGGGGTGACCCGACGCACGGCCCCCACCACGCGGGACGTCAGCAGCGGATCGATGGCGAAGTCGAGGCCGCCGGCCACGTTGGGGCAGGAGATGTTGAGCTCCAGGGCCCGCACCCCCTCCTGGTCCGAGAGGCGCTTGGCCAGCTCGCAGAACTCCTCGGCCGACTCCGCCGCGATGTTCACCACCAGGGGCGGTCGCAGCCTCCGCAGGGCGGGTAGTTTCTCGGCGATGAACCGGTCGATCCCCACGTTCTGGAGGCCGATGGAATTCAGCATCCCGGCCGGGGTTTCCACGATCCGCTGGGGCGGGTTGCCGGGACGTGGCTTCAGGGTCACCGTCTTCACCACGATGGCCCCCAGCCGGTTCAGGTCTAAGTGCTGTTGGAACTCGAAGGCGTAGCCGAAGGTTCCCGACGCGCTGAGCACCGGGTTCTCCAGCTCCAGGCTCCCGATGCGCACCCGGAGGTCCGGCGCGCCCCCGGGAGGCTTGGGGCCGCGGACGCCGGCGGGGCTCCCCACCGGGGCGCGGCGTGCCGGGGATTTCGCGCGCGCGCCCTTCACCAGCGGAGCTCCCGCGCATCGAACACGGGCCCGTCCTTGCAGCAGAGCTTGTAGGCGCCCATGCCCTCGCCCCGCACGGGGATCGCGCACCCCATGCAGCCGCCGAACCCGCACGCCATATTGGCCTCCAGGCTCAGCTGGCACGGCAAGTCTGCCGCCAGGGCGATGCGGTGCACGGCCTTGAGCATGCCCTCGGGGCCGCACGCGTACACCGTGGGCCGCCTGCCTTCGTTCCCGTTCCCGGTCTTTCCCAGGGCCGTCTCCAGCAGGTCCGTCACCAGGCCGCGGCGGCCCAGGCTGCCGTCGTCCGTGGCCACCTGCACGCGGCAGCCGGCCCGCCGGAAGTCCGCCACGCCCAGCACGTCCTGCTTCGTGCGCCCGCCCACGAGAACCTGGGGTCGGGGGTCGGGGGTCGGGGGCCGGGGGCGTCGCCCGCGGCGTGGGGCGGCGGCTAGGGATTCCGCCAGGGCCACCAGGGGCGGGATGCCCACGCCGCCGCCCACGAGGATCGCCGGGCCCGCCGTGGGGCGGAATCCGCGGCCGCCCAAGGGGCCCATCGCCTCCACGACGCTCCCCCGTCCCAGCGTTGACAGCAGCGTCGTTCCCCTCCCCAATGCCCTATACACGATCTCAATTTCCGCCCCGTCCCCCAACCCCCGGCCCCCGCCCCCGCCGCGCGCCGCGCGGTGCGTCGGTGCCGAGCGCATCAGGCTAAAGGGGCGCGGCAGGAACGGATCGCCCACGGCGGCGGGGCGCACCATCACGAACTGCCCCGCAGAGAAGGCGGGGGGGAAGCGCGGCACGTGGAGGCGCATCAGGTAATAGCGGGGGAGGAACTCGCGGTTCGTGAGCACCGTGGCGCGCATAATTTCTCGGAACGACCAGACGTCGCCGTCGGAAACAGGCTGCTCAAAAAGGTCCAGATGCAAGGCGGCGCGCGATGCGCCGACTGAGGCGTACGCCGGGTACGCCGCAGGGGGTGCGCGAGCGCGCCAACGCCGCAGATGGGCCTTTTTCAGCAGCCTGTCATGGGCGCGAATAATACTCCTGCAGCGGCCGGACGTCCAGGGGATTTCGGGCCAGGCTGCGGAGCGCCTCCACGGCCGCCCCGGCCGCGGCCAGCGTGGTGTAGTACGGGATCCCGGCCGTCACGGCGGTGCGGCGGATGGCGTAGGAGTCGTCCCGGGCCACGCGCCCCTCGGGGGTGTTGATCACCAGGGCGATCTCACCGTTCTTCATCCGGTCCACGATGTGGGGGCGGACGCCCTCGGCCACCTTGTGCACCGTCTCCACGGGGAGGCCGGCCGCCGCGAGCGCCGCGGCGGTGCCGGCGGTGGCCACCAGGCCGAAGCCCAGCGCATCCAGCTGTGCGGCCAGGCGGACCAGGGCCCCTTTGTCCCGGTCGCGGACGCTCAGGAAGGCGCGGCCGCCGGCCGGCAGCGGGCCGCTGGCGGCGATCTGGGCCTTGGCGAAGGCCCGGCCGAAGTCCGCGTCGATCCCCATCACCTCGCCGGTGGACTTCATCTCGGGCCCCAGCAGGGCGTCCACGTTGGGGAACTTGGCGAAGGGGAGCACGGCCTCCTTCACGGCCACGCAGGACATCTGGGGTTCGTCCGGCACGCCCAGCTCCGCCAGCGTCTTGCCGGCCATCACCTGGGCCGCCACCTTGGCCCAGGGCACGCCCGTGGCCTTGCTCACGAAGGGCACGGTGCGGGAGGCCCGCGGGTTCGCCTCCAGCACGTAGACGGTGCCGTCCTTCACGGCGAACTGGACGTTGAGCAGGCCCACTACCTGCAGTTCCTGGGTGAGGGCCCGCGTGGCCTCGCGGATCTCCTTCAGGGTCCGCTCGTCCAGCGTGCGGGGCGGCAGGGAACAGGCCGAGTCCCCCGAATGGATGCCGGCCTCCTCGATGTGCTCCATGATGCCGGCGATGAGCACCTGCCGGCCGTCCGCCACGGCATCCACGTCCATCTCCACGGCGTCCTCGAGGAAGCGGTCCAGCAGCACCGGGTGCTCGGGCGAGGCGGCCACGGCCCGGGCCATGTACTCGCGGAGCCGCTCCTCGTCGTACACGATCTCCATGGCCCGGCCGCCCAGCACGTAGGAGGGGCGCACCACCAGCGGGTAGCCGATTTGCCGGGCCGCCCAGGCCGCATCGGCGAAGGAGTTGGCGGTGGCGTTGGCCGGCTGGGCCAGCCCCAGGCGGTGCAGGAGCTGCTTGAACTGCTCGCGGTCCTCGGCCCGGTCGATGGCGGCGGGCGAGGTGCCCCAGATGGGCACGCCGGCCCGCTGCAGGGCCTTGGCCAGGCGCAGCGGCGTCTGGCCGCCGAACTGCACGATCACGCCCTCGGGGCGCTCGCGGTCCACGACGTTCAGGACCTCCTCCAGCGTCAGCGGCTCGAAGTAGAGGCGGTCCGAGACGTCGTAGTCGGTGGAGACCGTCTCGGGGTTGCAGTTCACCATGATGCTCTCGAAGCCGAGGGCCTTGAGGGCCTGCGCGGCGTGCACGCAGCAGTAGTCGAACTCGATGCCCTGCCCGATGCGGTTGGGTCCGGCCCCCAGGATCACCACCTTCCGGCGGTCCGTGGGCGCCGCCTCGCAGGCGCCCTCGTAGGTGGAATAGAGGTAGGGGGTGTGGGCCTCGAACTCGGCGGCGCAGGTATCCACCCGCTTGTACACCGGCTCGATGCCCATCCGCTTGCGGGCGTCGCGGATGGTGGTCTCGTCGGACCCCACCAGCTGGGCCAGCCACCGGTCCCCGTAGCCCAGGCGCTTCGCCTCGCGCATGGTGGTGACGCTGAACAGGCGCAGGAGCGTGGGCGGGCCCTGGCTGCGGTCCGGGCCCCAGAGCTGGTCCTCGAAGGCGACGATCTCGCGGATCTGCTGCAGGAACCAGGGATCGATCCCCGTGAGGCCGTGCACCTCCTCCGGGGGCAGGCCCAGCCGCAGCGCCTCGGCCACCCAGAAGATCCGGTCCCAGCGCGGGACGCGCAGGTGCTCGCGCACCTCGGGCTCCACGCGGTCGGGGGTCGCGCCGTTGCCGCCGTTCTCCCGCGGGCCCTCCGGCCCCTGGCCCGCGGCCCGCAAGGGCTCCCGAGGGGCGCCCTCGGGCCCCTTGGCGGCGGCGCGGGCGGCGTCGCGACCGCCGGGGCGGGCCCGCAGCTCCCCGGGTTTGGCCGCGCGGGGCGGCAGGCGCGGATCGAGGCCGGCCGCGTCCACCTCCAGGGAGCGGAGGGCCTTCTGCAGGGCCTCCTTGAAGGTGCGCCCGATGGCCATCACCTCGCCCACGGACTTCATCTGGGTGGTCAGCCGGTCGTCGGCGCCGGGGAACTTCTCGAAGTTCCAGCGGGGGATCTTCACCACGCAGTAGTCCAGGGTGGGCTCGAAGGAGGCCGGCGTGGTGCGCGTGATGTCGTTGCGGATCTCGTCCAGCGTGTAGCCCACGGCCAGCTTGGCGGCGATCTTGGCGATGGGGAACCCGGTGGCCTTGCTGGCCAGGGCCGACGAGCGGGAGACCCGCGGGTTCATCTCGATGACCACCAAGCGCCCGTCGGCCGGGTTCACCGCGAACTGGACGTTGCTCCCCCCCGTCTCCACGCCGACCTCGCGCATCACGGCGATGGCCGCGTTGCGCAGGCGCTGGTACTCCTTGTCCGTGAGCGTCTGGGCGGGGGCCACCGTGATGGAGTCGCCGGTGTGGATGCCCATGGGATCCAGGTTCTCGATGGAGCAGACGATCACGGCGTTGTCGTTGGCGTCGCGCATCACCTCCAGCTCGAATTCCTTCCACCCGATGACGGAGGCCTCCACCAGCACCGTGCCGGCCGGGCTCAGGTGCAGGCCCCACTGCACGCACTCGTCGAACTCGTCCCGGTTGTAGGCGATGCTGCCGCCGGTGCCCCCCAGGGTGAAGGAGGGGCGGATGATGGCCGGGAAGCCGACCTTCGCCACCACCTGCCGGGCCTCGTCCAGGCTCCGGGCGTACCCGCTCTCGGGCACCTCCAGGCCGATGCGGCGCATGGCCTGGCGGAAGAGATCCCGGTCCTCGGCCATCTTGATGGTGGGGAGCTTGGCGCCGATGAGCTCCACCTGGTAGCGGTGGAGCGCGCCCCCCTCGGCCAGGGCCACGGCCAGGTTCAGCCCGGTCTGCCCGCCCAGCGTGGGGAGGAGGGCCTGCGGGCGCTCCCGGGCGATGATCCGCTCCAGCACCTCCACGGTGAGGGGCTCGACGTAGGTACGGTCGGCCGTCTCGGGGTCCGTCATGATGGTGGCCGGGTTGCTGTTGGCCAGCACCACCCGGTAGCCCTCCTCGCGGAGGGCCCGGCAGGCCTGGGTGCCCGCGTAGTCGAACTCGCAGGCCTGCCCGATGACGATGGGCCCCGAGCCCACGATCAGGATGGTGTGCAGGTCCGCGCGCTTGGGCATGCGCTTCGCTCAGCTACGAGCAATGAGCAATGGGCAATGAGCAATGAGAAGTCCGGGCCATGTCCATAAGGTTCCTGACTCGTACCTCATTGCTCATTGCTCGTTGCTGGGTCAGGGCAGGTCTTCGACGGCCCCCTCGGTGGCGCGCACGCGGGTGCCGCGCGCGTCCCGCGCCACGGCGGTGATCTCGAACCGGCCGGCGCCCTCGGGCTGGTAGGATTCCACTCGCCGCACGTCGTTGAGCAGGTCCGGGTATGAGAACCCGAACTGTTCCAGGCCCCGGTCCTGGAGGGTGGGGGGGAAGCGGCCGTTGGCCCCGCGGTAGGCCAGCAGGCTGGCCCGCGCGCGGTGCAGCGCCACCCGGGCCCGGGCCACCTCGGGGTTGCTGCGGACGGCGTCGTCCGTGGCCTGCAGCGTGGTGAGGGCCAGGCGGGCGGCCGCCTCCACCGCATCCCCCGCGCCCTCCTGGACCAGCCCCTGGAACATCCTGCGGGCTTCCTCGGCGTTCCCCTGCTCCACCAGCGCGTTGGCCTGCGCGAGGCGGGCCTGCCGGGCCTGCTCCCGCCTGGCCGCGGCCTCGTCCCCCGCCGCCGCGGGGGCCGGCTGCCCCAGCCGCGCCAGTTCCTCGATGGCCTTGCCCCCCCACTCCGTCTTGGCCCCCTCGCGCGCCACCCGGTTCAGGGTGGTGACTGCCTCGGCGGTCTGCCCGGCCTGTGCCGAGCGCAGGGCCTGGTGGTAGGGGATGCCGTAGTCCTTATCCGCCTGGGCCTGGGCCGCGGAGGCGGTCCCCGGGTACTTCTTGAGGACCTCCAGAAAGATGCCCTGGGCCTCGCCGAACTTCCCCTCCCCCATGAGGCGCCGGCCGCGGGCGTGCTCGGCCACGCCGGGGTCCACCTCCCGGTTGAGGGAGGGGAGGATGATGGCCGACCCCACCCCCATCACCAGAAACAGCACGATGAGGCCGATGAGGATGTTGCGCGTCCGGTCCTCCACGGCGGCTACCCGGCTGCTGCAAAAGGCCCAACGTCTCCCCCCGCTGCCCCGGCGGCAGCGGGTGGGGCGTTGGCGCGCTCGCGCCACTCGCGAAATACAGGCCCGCCCATTCCGCATTCCGCAATCCGCATTCCGCAATGGTGGGCGCCGCCTTGCATCTGGACCTTTTTGAGCAGCCTGGGCACGGGCGGTTTTTCCGGCATGCTGTTAGGCCTCCTGGAAGCGGATGCGGAGGGGCCGCCGCGAGGCCCGCTCGCGTTCCATCAGGTCCGCGAAGCGACGGAAGAGGTGGTGGGCGTCGTGCGGCCCCGGGGACGCCTCGGGGTGGTACTGCACCGAGAAGGCGGGGAGGCGCCGGTGGGCCAGCCCCTCGCACGTCCCGTCGTTCAGGCTCACGTGGGTGAGGGTGAGGTCCCCCGCAGGCCCGCCGGACCCGGCGAAACCGCCCAGGTCCACGGCGAAGCCGTGGTTCTGCGTGGTGATCTCCACCCGGCCCGTCAGCAGGTCCTTCACCGGATGGTTGGCGCCGCGGTGGCCGAACTTCAACTTGAAGGTCTTCCCGCCCAGGGCCAGGGCCAGGATCTGGTGCCCCAGGCAGATGCCGAAGAGGGGGCAGCGCCCCAGGAGGGCCTGCACCGTCTCCGCCAGGTAGGGGACACCTTCGGGGTCCCCCGGCCCGTTGGAGACCAGCACGCCGTCGGGATCCATGGCCAGGGCATCCTGCGCGCTGGTGGTGGCCGGCACCACCATCGGGTCGCACCCGACGGCCACGAGCTGGCGCAACATATTCCGCTTCACGCCGCAGTCGAAGACGACCACGCGGTACGGGGAGCCGTCCCGCGCAGGCTCGGGGACCCGGAAGAGGTCGAGTTGCGCCTTCGCCTCGCCGCGGGCCTCCGGGATGGGGCCGGACGCGCGGCCCTCCCCGTAGCCGTGCCCCCAGGCCCAGGCCCCCTGGGACCAGGCATAGGGCTCCGCGCAGGTGACCTCCCGCACCAGGTCCCGCCCCACCAGGCCGGGCGCGGCCTGGGCCTTGGCCACGAGGCGCTCCGGGTCCTCCTCCAGCGTGGAGAGGACGCCCTGCTGGGCGCCCCGGTCCCGCAGGAGCCGGGTGAGGGCGCGCGTGTCGATCCCCTGGATGCCGACCACGCCGTGCTTCCGCAGGTACTCTTCGAGGCTGGCGGTGGTCCGCCAGTTGCTGGGCGTCGCGCACGCCTCCCGCACCACGAACCCTTCCACCGCCGGCACCTGGGACTCCACGTCCTCGAGGTTCACCCCGGTGTTGCCGATGTGGGGGTGAGTCATGGTGACGATCTGGCCCTTGTAGGACTGATCCGTCAGGACCTCCTGGTAACCGGTCATCCCGGTGTTGAAGACCACCTCCCCCACGGCCTCGCCCGGCGCGCCGAAGGCAAGGCCCTCGAACACCGTCCCGTCGGCCAGGGCCAGGATCGCCTTCCCCATGGCGCTAGCAGGCTCCTGAAAAAGGCCCATCTCTCATTGCGGAATGCGGATTGCGGAATGCGGAATCCGCGGCGCCGCCTTGCATCTGGACCTTTTTGAGCAGCTCGTGCAAAAGCGGGTTTTTCAGCATCTCGCTAATCCGGCCCCGCGCCGGACCACACCGCGGGGGCGCGGCCCGCGGCGGCGGGGGATGAGGGTGAAAGGGGCGCCGGCTGCGGCGCGGGCACCGCGCCGGGCGGCAGCGGCGGCGGGGCGGGCGCGGCTTCGTTCCCCGCGGCCGCCGCGGGAGGGCCCGGCGGCGGGTTCCCGGCGGGCGCCGCGGGCGAGGCGAGGACGGGATGCGGCGCGCCGGCGGGCGACACCGTCCACTCGGCCTCCCCCCCCTCGCCGGGGGTGGCCTGGCGGTACTTGATCTGCCCGGCGGGCGTCCACTCGAACGTCTGGACAGGCCCCTGGGCCACGGCGTGCACCGCGCCGTCGGCCAGGTGGACGGCGATCAGGGCGCCGCCGCCCGCGCGTCCGGCGGGCCCCCCCGCCACGTCGAAGGCCAAATACTGACCGTCCGGGGACCACTGCAGGCGGCCCACCCGCTTCAACGCGCCGTGGATTTTGGAGGGGGCGGCCAGCCTGCGCAGGCCCGCCCCGTCGGCGTTCACCACCCACACCTCGCTTCCCACCAGCTCGCGGCGCTTGCGGTTGCCCCGCCAGGCGCCCACGGCGAAGGCGACGCGCCCCCCGTCCGGGGCCACGACGTACGCGTACACCGGCATCCCCCTGGTGAGGGGCCGGGCCCCGGCGCCGTCCGGGTTCGCGGACCAGAGGGCATCCCGGTAGAGGTAGATGATGCGCCCCGCCCCGCCCTCCGCGGCGGCCACGGCCGGCGCATGCCATAGGGCGATGGACAAGATCCAAATGACGCCGAGGGCCCCTCGCGCGCCGGCCTTCCCCGCGCGCATGTCAACCGTGCGAAGCATCACGCCGCCCGTCGCGCGTCCGCCGTCGGTCGGCCGTCATGCCTCGGCGATGGGGGCCTGCACCACCACCTCTTCCGTCCCGTCGTCCTCCCGCAGGCGCACGAACACGCGCTCGCGGCGCGAGGTGGGGATGGCCCGGCCCACGAAGGTGGGCTCGATGGGGAACTCCCGGTGCCCGCGGTCCACGAGCACGGCCACCTGCACGGCCTCGGGGCGCCCCAGGCCCAGCCCGTGGGTGATGGCGTGCATGGCCGCCCGGACGGTGCGCCCGCGATAGAACACGTCATCGAACAGCACCACCGCGTGGCCCTCCAGGCCGAACGGCACGTCGGTGCCGGCGGGGGCCCCGGGGTCCAACGGGGTGGTATCGTCCCGGAACTCGAAGACGTCCAGCGCCCCCACCGGCACCGCCGTCCCGCCGCCGGCGCTCAGCAGGGCCGCCACCCGCCGTGCCAGGGTGACGCCGCGCGTGCGGATGCCCAGGAAACGGACGCGCCCCAGGTCCGCATGGGCCTCGGCGATGCGGCGCGCCAGGTCCGCGATGGCCTGCGCCACCTCCTCCGCGGACAGGACGGTGCGGGACGGGCCCGGGGGGAAGGGACGGTAGCCGGCCGCCTGGGCGTCCGCCTCGGCAGCGAAGACGGCCAGCGCCCCCTCGGCCGCCCACCGTTCCGCCAGTTCCTCCAGCGGCGCGTCGTAGCGGGCGTAGCGGCGCTGGCCCAGGTGGCCCACGGCCGTGCCGGCCACCTCGGCGTCGCAGTAGACGCACGAGAGGATGAGGGCGTGGGAGGCGGCCCCCCGTTCCCGGGCCAGGATGCGGAACGCCGGCGGCAGGTACAGCGCCTCCCGCCGCGTGACGCAGCGGCCGTTGGGGCAGGGGGGCGTGGCGCCGTCCCGCCCGGAGACCACCGTCCCGGCCCGGCCGTCCGGGGCCGCGGGCGGCCCGGGCTCCGCGGGATGGAGGGCCGGCGCCGCCGGGAAGATCCGGCGGGCCTCCAAGAGCGCCAGGAGCAGGGCCATGCGGATGGGCACGCCGTAGGCGGCCTGCTTGAAGTACTTGCTGCGCGGGTCCGCGTCCAGGGCGTAGGGCAGCTCGTCCACCCGCGGCAGGGGGTGCATGACGATGGTCTCGCGGTAGCGGGGGTCGCTCAGGGCCGCGTCCGTCTTCACGGGGTAGGGGGCGTCCCCGCCGCCGGCGCCCAGGCGTTCGCGCTGGACGCGGGTGACGTAGAGGGCGTCGATCTTTTCCAGGCGCTCGCCGAACTCGCGGAGGGTGGCCTCCTCGGAGAAGGCGAACTCGTCCGGCGGCCCGCTGGGGGTGAGGTACAGGGCGTCCAGCCGGTCCACCAGGAACTGCACGCCGCTGACGCGGGCCCGGCGCAGGCGGCAGCCGTGGCGCAGGGCCAGCCGGCGCGACAGGTGGTCCGGCATCTCCAGGTCCCGGCCGGGCAGGAAGATCAGCTCGGCCCCGAACCGCACCAGGGCCGCGGCCAGGGAGTGGATGGTGCGCCCGTGGCGCAGGTCCCCGCAGAGGGCCACGGTGAGGCCCTTGATGGTCCCCTTCTCCTTGCGGAGCGTGTAGAGGTCCAGCAGGGTCTGGGTGGGGTGCTCGTGGCTGCCGTCCCCCGCGTTGATGACGGGCACGTCGGCGTAGTCGGCCAGGACGCGGGCCGCGCCGTCCGCCGGGTGGCGCATCACGATGACGTCCGCGTACTGGGAGATGACGCGGGCGGTATCCGCCAGGCTCTCGCCCTTGGCGGCGGACGAGGAGGCCGCGTCCGGCACGCTGATCACGCCGCCGCCCAGGCGGTGCATGGCCGCTTCGAAGGAGAGGCGGGTGCGGGTGCTGGGCTCGAAGAAGAGCGTGGCCATGATCCGGCCGGCCAGCAGCGTGCACGGCTCGCGCTTGGCCAGCAGGTCGGCCATCTCGTCGGCGCAGGCGAAGAGGGCCTCGATCTCGTCGTTGCGCAGGTCGTCGATGCTGACTAGGTGGCGCGTCATGGCGCAAAAAAACCCTCTCGCCCGAAGGCGAGAGGGTTGATGGCTTCCGCCGGTTCAGGGCAAGCCGCGATGGGCGGTACCACAGTGCTCCTTTGACGTTCCCAAAGGTTATTTCATAGTAGCATCCGACCCCGGACTGTCAAGCGCTTTTTGACCCGTGCCCCCACCGCATCGCCGGTTGGCCTCCCGGAATGCAAGCCCGGAGGGTCCCGCCATGGACTGCGGGTTCCCTCCGGCATTGAACTCGCTTCAGGCATCCTTCCGTGGCTGGAGAGTGACCAGGCGAGGCCTCCAGGCAGTTGACCGGCAAACCCCATTGTGGTATGTTGCATTGCATCTCATTGCAAGGGAGGCACAGCATGGAAGCCCAGGTAAGTGTCCGGCTGCCGGGGGCGCTGTACGAACGGATCGGGCGTGCCGCCAAACGTCTCGGCCTGAAGCGATCGGATGTGGTCCGGCTGGCCGTGCAGCGGTATCTCGACGAAGCGGAGCAGGCGGCGCATCCCCGGCCTTACGATCTGGTGAAAGACCTGGTCGGGTCACTGAGGAGCGGCGTGGGTGATATCGGGGCGCGGCACCGCGAATATCTCCTGGCGCGCTTCCGCAAGCGTGGCTGACGTCCTTCTCGACACGGGCGCATGGTTTGCCGTCCTCGACGGCGACGACCGGGACCATCCTCGGTGCGTGGAGGCGTTTCGGGAGATCGCCGGCCGGCTGGTGTCCACGGAGGCGGTCCTCACCGAAACCATGTGGTTGGTGGCGGGGCTACGGGACGGGCCCCGACGGTGTGCCGACTTCGTCCGGCGGGGGGTCGTGACGCTGATCCCGATGTCCGGGGAAAGCGTGGCCCGGGCCACCGATCTGATGGCGCGGTACCGCAATGTGCCCATGGACTTTGCGGACGCCAGCCTGGTGACCCTGGCAGAGGACCTGGGGCTGGACCGCATCCTCACCCTGGACCGCAGGGGATTCGGCGTGTACCGATTGCATGGGCGCCGGCCATTTCAGATTGTACCGTGAGGGTCCCCGACGCTGCTTGCGGGATGAGGCGTGAGCATGGCCGACAAGAAAATCAGAGATCGGGCGGAGGAGTTGCGGCGGCAGATCCGCCACCACGAGCACTGCTACTACGTGCTGGACCGGCCCGAGATCAGCGACGCCGAATACGACCGCCTGGTGGCCGAGCTGAAGCGGCTGGAGGCCGAGCACCCGGAGCTGGTGACGCCGGATTCCCCCACCCGGCGGGTGGGGGGCGCCGTGGCCGAGGGGTTCGCCCCCGTGCAGCACCGGGTGGCCATGCTGAGCCTGGACAACGCCTTCGCCCCCGAGGACTTGGCCGAGTTCGAGGCCCGCCTGAAGCGCGCCCTGCCCGACGAGCGGTTCGCCTACGTCTGCGAGCCCAAGGTGGACGGCCTGGGCGTGGCCCTCCTGTACGAGCGGGGGCGCTTGGTGCGCGGCGCCACGCGGGGCGACGGGCGCGTGGGCGAGGACGTGACGCACAACCTGCGCACCGTCCGTTCCATCCCCCTGCGGCTGCGCGGGCCGCTGGCCGGCCTGGAGGTGCTGGAGGTGCGGGGCGAGGTGTACATGTCCCACCAGGCCTTCGCGCGCCTCAACCGCTCCCTGGAGGACGCCGGCGAGGAGCCCTTCGCCAACCCGCGCAACGCGGCCGCCGGCTCGGTGCGCCAGAAGGACCCGGCCATCACCGCCACGCGCCCGCTGGACATCTTCTGCTACTTCATCAGCCACGCCGAGCCGTTCCCCGTGGCCGCGCACTGGGAGGCCCTGGAGGCCCTCAAGGCCTCGGGCTTCAAGGTGAACCCCCGCTGCCGGCCCGCGCCGGACATCGCCGCCGTGCAGCGCTACTGCGCCGAATTGGAGGCGGACCGGGAGCGGCTGGGCTACGATGCGGACGGCGCCGTGGTGAAGGTGAACTCGCTGGACCAGCAGCGCCGCCTGGGCAGTACCGCCCACCACCCCCGCTGGGCCATCGCCTACAAGTTCGCCGCCCAGCAGGCCGTGACGGTGATCCGCGAGATCCAGGTCAACGTGGGGCGCACCGGCGCCCTCACGCCGTCGGCCACGCTGGATCCGGTGGAGATCGCGGGGGCCACCATCAGCCGCGCCACCTTGCACAACGCGGACGAGATCGCGCGGCTGGACGTGCGCGTGGGCGACACGGTGGTGGTGGAACGGGCGGGGGACGTGATCCCGCACGTCGTCCGCGTCGTCCCGGAGAAGCGGCCGCGGGAGGCGAAACCGTTCGCCTTCCCCGCCACGTGCCCCGTCTGCGGCACGCCCAGCGAGCGGCCGGAGGGCGAGGTGGTGATCCGCTGCCCCAACCCCGCCTGTCCCGCCAAGCTGAAGGAGCGGCTGCTGCACTACGGCTCGCGCCGAGCCATGGAGATCGACCACCTGGGCGAGGCCGTGGTGGAGCAGTTGGTGGACAGGGAGCTGGTGCGGGACCTGGCCGACCTCTACCGCCTGGACGTGGAGACGCTGGCCGGGCTGGAGCGGCTGGCCGAGAAATCGGCCACCAACCTCTACAACGCCATCCAGGCCAGCAAGGAACGGGGCCTGGCGCGGCTCCTCTTCGCTCTGGGCATCCGCTACGTGGGCGAGCAGGCGGCGCAGCTCCTGGCCCAGCACTACGGCCGCATGGACCGCCTTTTGGAGGCCGGCGCGGAGGACATGGGCCAGATCTACGGCATCGGCCCGCAGATCGCCGAGAGCGCGGCCGCCTTCTTTCGGGAACGGGCGAACCGCGAATTGATCCGCCGCCTGCAGGACGCCGGGGTGAAGATGGTGGAGGAGGGCGCCGTGGCGCCCGAGGCGCGCGCCCTGGCCGGGAAGACCTTCGTCCTCACCGGCGGGCTGGCCGGCATGAGCCGCGACGAGGCCAAGGACACCATCATCCGCCTGGGCGGCCGCGTGACGGGATCCGTGAGCAAGAAGACCGACTACGTGGTGGCGGGCAAGGACCCGGGGTCCAAGCTGGACGACGCGAAGCGCCTGGGCGTCCCCACCCTGGACGAGGCCGCCTTCCGCAAGCTCCTGGGCCGCTGACGGCGCCCGAGTTCCCGGGGCCACCTTCCAGCCCGCGTGGCGGCGGGGCGTAGGACTTCCGACGCTGCTCGGGATTCGGCTGGCCGACCAGCCATCGTCCCTTTCCCTCCCCTCCTCTCGTTACGGCTTCGCCCCGCAGCCATACGGCCCGCAGGCCGGTTAACCTCTCATTATATGTGAGCGCTTGTCCGCGAAGGGCAGGTGGGCGCCCCGGCCCAAGGCGCCCTCCCCGCCGGTGGCCTTCCCATTGCATTTTCGAGGGCATATGTGGCGCGATATCGCCCGACCGGCCTGCGTGCGGCCGGAGACTGGGGGCGCCGAGGAGATCCTTCGAGGAAACGGAGACGCTGCCATGGAGAGAAGCGCGGGTTCCGGGACGACGAAGACGGCCTTCGGCGCCCTGGCGATCCTGGCCATGCTGGCGCTGGCCGTCCCTTCGGTCGAGGCGCGGGTGCGGATCTCGATTCGGTCCATCCCGAAACCCCATCCCTCCGTCCCGGTAGGCAGGGTGCACGCGCCCGACGCGCCGAAGGTGAACCTGAAGGCGCCCGCCGCGCGGTCCATCTCCGCGCCCTTGGCATCGGCGGCCCCAGCCAAGCGGGGGATCTTCGGCAGGTTCTGGGACTGGCTGCGCGGCCGGAAGCCCGAGGTGACCCCGGCGGTACAGGTGGCCAACGCGGCCCCGCCGCCGACCCCGGCCGCCGCGCCCAACATCGTGGTCTCGATCCCTTCGGCGCGGCCGCCGGCCGCCCCCGCGGCCCCCGCGGCGCCGCCGGCGGGGCAGGCGCCGGAGCAGGATGCCCGGCGGGCGGCGGGCCTCGGTGGCGCTGCCGCCCCCGCAGGGGCCGCCGCCGCGGCAGCGGGCAGCGTGAACCCGACCCCGGCCGCCGCGCAGGCGTTCGGCGCCCAGGGTGCGCAAAGGCCGGCCCCGAGGATTTACGGCTATATCCTCCACCTGACCAACGGCCGCAGCATCGCGGTGGCCCGCTACGAAGAGAGGGGGGATCAGGTGATGATCCCGCAGCCTGGGGGTGCTTACGGCCTTCCGCGGTCGAGCATCGCCCGGATCGAGCCCAGGGAAGCGGAACCCGAGGCCGCACCCACAAGGAGTAACGCGCGCTAGCCCGCCTAACAGGCTGCTGAAAAAGGCCCATCTGCGGCGTTGGCGCGCTCGCGCACTCCCTGCGGCGTACCCGGAGTACGCCTCAGTCGGCGGTTCGCGCGCCGCCTTGCATCTGGACCTTTTTGAGCAGCCTGCGGAAGAGGGGGTTCTTCAGCATCCTACTGAGGCGGGCGAGGCGCGCGCGACGCCCGCGCGCGGGTTCCGCACCACATACGCCATGGGCCGGCGGGGTTCCCGCCGGCCCTTCGTTTTTTCTCAGAAGGGCGGAACGGATGCTCGGCGCTCCACGGCGTGTCGCAGAATTTCGTCGGCGCACTCCCTCCGCGGGGCTATACTGTGCATGGCGACCTCAGCCGGGAAGGTGCTTGACGATCTTTGTCCGCTCTCGTTAGCGTGCCCGAGCCTAGTCTCCTGAGTCAAAAGTTCGCTGAATAATTTCCCTTTGCCCTGAGCTTGTCGAAGGGCGAAATCTCGCGGCGTTCGTGCTTCGACAGGCTCAGCACGAACGGAGGATTAATGCTGCGAATCTTTGACTCGGGACACTAGCTGGAATACAGACAGCACCGTGGCTCGTGCGAGCCGCCTTGGGAAAACATCGGGCACGGGAACGGGCACGGGAAGGACTCGGCGGCCAGCGAACGAGGAGAGAATGGGCGGGGGGACCCACATCGGGACATCCGGCTGGAGCTACGCGGACTGGGTGGGGCCGCTGTACGCCGCGGGGACGCCGCCCGGGCGCTACCTGGTCGAGTACGCACGCCATTTCCGCGCCGTGGAGATCGATTCCACCTTCTATCGCATCCCCGGCGAGCGGATGGTGGACGGCTGGATGAAGGCCACGCCGCCCGACTTCACCTTCGCCCCGAAGTTTCCCCAGATCATCACCCACGAGCGGCGGCTCCAGGGCTGCGATGCCGAGCGCGACCTGTTCCTCGGCCGGATGGATCGGCTGGGCGAGAAGCTGGGGCCGCTCGTCCTCCAGTTCGACTACACCTTCCGGTACGAGGAGCACCACCTGCTGGAGGCGTTCCTGATGGGGCTTCCCCCGGGGCGCCGCATCGCCGTGGAAGTGCGCCACCGGGGCTGGCTCCGCGACGAGTTCTACGCCCTTCTGGAGCGCCGGCGCGCCGCCCTGGTGCTCCACGACCTGCACTACATGCCAGCCCTGAACCGGGCCACCGCAGACTTCGTGTACATCCGCCTGCTGGGCAAACGCAGCCTGGTGCCCGACGACTTCTCCCACGTGCGCATCGATCGCGCCAGGGAGCTGGATGCCTGGGCCGAGAAGATCCGCGCCTTCGCCGACCGGGGCCTGGAGATCTTCGTCTTCGCCAACAACCGCTACCAGGGCCACGCCCCCGCCACCTGCCGCGACCTGGCCCACCGCCTCGGCATCTCTCTTCCCGCCCCCGAGGCGCCCCTCTCCCTCTTCAACGCCCATCCGCCCGCAGAATAGCCGCCCGCCCCCCCCAATACCCCGCCTGGCGTCCTTGGCGCCCTTGGCGGTTGCACCCTCGGCGCCCTTGGCGTCCTTTGCGGTTGCAGCATTGGCACTCGCACTCGTTACTGCCGGTTCCCCTTGTGAACCGCCCCGCGCTGTGCTACAAATAGCTTCGCCTCACGCCTCCCGCCTCTCGCCTCACCGTAGGTTGTGCGGCCCCATCGTCTAGTCCGGCCTAGGACGCGGCCCTTTCAAGGCTGAAACACGGGTTCGAATCCCGTTGGGGCCACCACGGAGATATTCCGGGACGCCGAATCCGGCCCGGCGTCTTGTCTCAAGCCGTAGGTCTTGCTCATATTTCGTACAAGGGGGAGAACACGAAGTTGAAGCGCCTCATTGCTGGGGTGACGTGCTCAAGGCAACGCTGGATGGGCGGAAATTTCGTAGCCCTGTTCGCGCTCGCCAAACAGCGAACCGAGTGCGATCGCGTTCGGCCGGAGGGCTAGGGTCGCGGACGCGCGGCAGATGCGGCGCCGCAGGAGGCCGCCTAGGGCTGGCGGAAGATCGGGCGAGCTCCCCGTGGCCCTGGGGGTCTGACGGCCGGCGGGAAAAAAGCCTTGCGGCGGGCGCAAGGGCTGGTGTAAGGATGCCTGCGCCGGACCCCCGACCCCATTTATCT
>DASPOZ010000125.1:0-13402 GCA_035625755.1 Candidatus Sulfotelmatobacter sp. | reverse complement strand
GTGCTCCTTGAGGACGCCTTGGAGGCGCTCGGCCTGGGACCGGCTGCGGGCCACCAGGTGCACGCGCTCGCCGCGGCCGCGCCGGGCGCGCAGGTCATCCACCAGGGCGCCGATGCGGCCGCCGAAGGTGGGGATGCTGCGCGTCTCCACAGCGGCGCCGGCGGGCGGCCCGCCCGCCGGGGCGGCGGCCTCGCTCCCTTCCCCCGCGCCCCCGAAGGTCCGGAGGGCCAGCGGGCCGGCCCCCGGCCATTCGTCCCGGAAGGCGGTCCAGGCGGCGAACCGGTCCTCGGCGGGCGGCGTGAAGGGATCCTGCCGGCTCTCCTCGGCGGCGGCCTGCCACGCCTCTTCCGCCCGGGCGGCGATGGCCCCGGGCTCGTCCAGCACCAGGAGCGCCCCCTCGGGCAGGTAAGCGCGCAGGTCGGCGGGCGAGCCGGTGAAGAGGGGCAGGAGGCGGAGCGGGTGGGCCACGGCGGCCTGCCCCTCCACGGCCTCGCGCAGCGCCTGGGGCGCCGGCAGGCGCGCCGCCCGGGCGCGGGCCTGGAGGCGCTCCTGCGCCCGGCGCGCCGCGGCCTCGTCCCGCAGCAACTCGGCCACCGGCAGCAGCGTGATGCGGTCTAGGGCGCGCAGCGACCGCTGCGTCTCCACGTCGAACAGGCGCAGCGAGTGCACCTCGTCCCCGTAGAACTCCGCCCGCAGCGGGTTCGGCTCCCCCGGCGGGAACACGTCCAGGATGCCGCCGCGCCGGCTGAACTCGCCGGGCTCGCTCACCTGC
Source organism: Candidatus Sulfotelmatobacter sp. (assembly GCA_035625755.1). Taxonomy (GTDB): domain Bacteria; phylum Methylomirabilota; class Methylomirabilia; order Methylomirabilales; family DASPOZ01; genus DASPOZ01. Next base: position 12,630 of record DASPOZ010000125.1, on the reverse strand, counting down.
CCGGTCCGCCGGTAGCCCCCGGCCAGCAGGGCCTCGACGACCCGGGCCGGGTCCACCAGACGCTGCGGGTAGAGCGGCACGGCGGCCGCCTCCAGCGCCTCGGGGGAGAGCGTGCGGGCGGTGACGCCGGCCACGGACGCCACCGCCACCCGGCAACCCCCGGTGCGCAATCCGAAGAGGGTCCTCACCCGCGCGGCCTGCGCCTCCAGGTCGCCGTCGGCATCCGGCAGCAGCGCCACCAACATCGCGCCGGGGCCACTCGGCCCGGCGTGGGTGGCGGCCCCGAGGAAGAAACGGAGCCCGCGCGCGAACGCCTCGGCGTCCGTGGCCGTGGGGCAGACCACGAGGGCGGGGCGCGGGGTGGCATCGAGCAGGCGGGCCAGCACGAAGCCCTTGGAGGAACCCCACAGCCCCGTCACGGCGGCCGGGCCGCCGCGGGCCACGGCTTCGGCCATCGGGGCCAGGCCCAGGGTCACGAGGGAACGGGCGGAAGCATCGCTGGGGAGCATGGGGGCAGAGGCGCAGGGGGAAGGATTAGGGACGGCGGGGGCCGAAGAGGGCCAGGATACGTTCGATGAGGCCCGATGTGGAGGCCCCGTCCACATAGGGCAGGGCGCGCACCTGGCCGCCCCGGCGCTCCACGGTCTCGCGGCCGACGATCGTGTCCGGCGTCCAGTCGCCGCCCTTCACCAGGATGTCCGGCTGGAGGGCGGCGATGAGCCGCTCGGGGGTCGGCTCCTCGAAGACGGTCACGAAGTCCACGGCCTCCAGAGCGGCCAGCACCTCGGCGCGGTCATCGGCCGGGACGATGGGCCGCGCGGGGCCCTTGAGGGCCTGCACCGAGGCATCACTGTTGAGGCCCACGACGAGGAGGTCGCCCAGCGCCCGGGCCTGGGCCAGGTAACGGACGTGCCCGCGGTGCAGCAGATCGAAGCACCCGTTGGTGAACACCACCTTGCGCCCCCGCGCCTGCGCCGCCCGCAGGATGGGCGCCAGCGCCTCGAGGCTCTTCACCTTGTCTGCAGCCATCACCTGGCCGGACGCCCGTGGCGCACGGTACCCTCAGCCGAACCCTCTCCCTCACAGAGGGAGAGGGACACGTTCTCCCTTCCCTCGCCCCCGCCAGGGGGAGAGGGAGGGGGTGAGGGGGCGCCAGGGGCGCTGCGCACGAACTGGAAAGCCATCGGGCTCAGGCGCTGGCAGTCCGAGATTCGATGGGCCCACCCAGCGGCCACAGCGCGCCGTCCCGGATGGCGTCCTGGATCAGGCGCCGCGCCTTGGACGCGTAGGGCCGCGGCACGAGGATGCGGATCTCGCCCAGGGGCCCCACGCGGATGGCCTCGTAACCGCCCACGCGCATGGAGCGCACGGCGGAGCCGATCCCCTCGGCGGCCAGGATCCCCCGGATCCGGTCCGCGTGCATCTCGTCGTAGGTCGTGTAGATGGGTTCGTAGTCCATCCTTTACCGGAAGCCGTTCCACCGTTCCGCGGTTCCGCCGTTCCCCTCCCTGTGGGCGGCCGTACGCCGCCGCCGGGGCGAACAACGGAACAACGGAACAACGGAACGCTTTGGGGTCGTCATGGCTACCTTGCGGCGAGCGCTTCCAGCACGGCCGCGGCCAGGAGCGGCACCAGGATCTCGTGGTGGCCCGTGAGGGCGTAGCCGCGCCCGGCGCCGCCGGCCACCGGCCGCCGGACCACGTTCTGGGTGGGCCGGTAGTGCTGGATGAAGTCCAGGTTCGCCGTCACGAAGTCCCGCACCGGGTGCCCCAGGTTCCGGGCCAGGGAGAGGGCCTTCAGGAACACCTCGGGCAGCAGCACGGCGGACCCGACGTTCAGGTACACGCCGCCCCCGCCCAGGTCCGCCACTGAGGCGGCCAGCAGGCGGAAGTCCCGCGCGCTGGCCTCGCCCACGGCCGCCCCCTCGAAGGCGGGGTGCATGTGGTAGATGTCCGTGCCCACCGCCGCGTGCACGGTGGCCGGGATCCCCAGGCGCGCGGCCGCCGCGAAGACGCTCCGGTCCAGGTGGGGCGGCTTCAGGGCCAGCAGGCGCTCGCCCAGGGCGCGCCCGAACCCCCACCCCTTCGCCACGCCTTCCCGCACGGCCTCGTTGATGGTGCGCCCCGTCTCCTCGGCCACCCCGAAATCCCCGCCGCCCAGGGCGGCCTCCACGTCCTCCGAGGTGAAGCCCGCCGTGGCCAGCTCGAAATCGTGAACGGGCGAGGCGCCGTTGGTGGCCAGCCCGGTGACGATGCCGCGCTCGCACAAGTCGATGAGGACGGGCGAGAGACCGACCTTGATGAGGTGGGCGCCGAACCCCACGATCACGGGCCGCCCGCCCCGGTGCGCGCCCGCGATGGCCGCCACCAGCGCCCGGAAGTCCTGGCCGGCCAGGATCTCGGGGAGCGTGCCCAGGAAGTCGGCGAGGCTGCCGCCCGGTTTCCAGGCGCGCCCCGCGTGGGCCAGGTGCACCTTGCTGTGCCGCTGGCCGAGGGGGACCGTCCGCAGCTTCTTGGGATCCAGTGGCTCGTAGCGTTTGGGCACGTCCCCTCCGGCGCGTCTCAGCCCTGCCCGGCGCGTGGCGTTCGGACAGGTTGACTATAACACAGCGCGCAGACGGGTCCAAACGGCGGGCGGGGGCAGGGGGGGGTGAGCGGAGGCGGAGGGCTAGGGGATGGTGATGCCTTCGCGTTCGAGGGCGAGCTTGATGCGCCCGCGGAGTTCGCGGGCCACCTTGTCCTGGACGAGGGGCGCCGTCCGTGTCGCCACGCGCAGGATCACCCGCGTCTCCGCGAGGTTCTCCACCCCCAGGACGGCGGGCGGCTCCAGGATCAGCCCGCCGTATTCCGGATCACCCGCCAGGTCGCGGGCCGCGGCCTCCAGGGTCTTGGTCACCCGTTCCAAATCCTCACGGTAGGGAACGCCCACGTCCACCACGGCCCGGGCCCAGCCCTGGGTGAGATTGCTGACCACCTTGATCTCGCCGTTGGGGACGATGTGCACCACACCCTGGGTGTCCCGCACCACGGTCACGCGGAGGCCGATCCGGTCGACCTGCCCCTCGATCCCCACCACCCGGATGACATCGCCCACCCGGAACTGGTCCTCGGCCAGGATGGAGAGGCCGCCGAAGATGTCCCTGATGAGGCTCTGGGCCCCAAACCCTATGGCGATGCCGGCCACCCCGGCCCCGGCCACGATGGGGGTCACATCGAAGCCCAGCTCCCGCAACACCATGATCGCGGCGATGACGACAATGGCCGAGGTCCCCACCGCGCGCAGCAGGCCGACCAGGGTCCTGGCGCGCTTCGTCCGCTCGTCCAGGGGCCCGCCGTCCCCGCCCAGGCGGGCGACCCGATCCGCCACGGCGCGGAGCAGGCGGGCGAGCACGATGGACCCGATCAGGACGATGAGGATCCGCACGCCGGGTCCCAAGGCCCAGCCCCACCAGCCCTTCACCAGGGCATCCAGGAAACGCTCGTCACCCGCCATGGTGGCGACACGGTAGCATACCTACGGACCCAGGCCAACCCGGCCGGCACGTCCGCTCGAAGCACGCGCGGGCACGGGGGCGCGGCGCGCAAGAGGGCGCGCGCCGACTCGGCGCGGAACGTAGCTCCCACGGTGGCCTCGGGCGCATCAGGGAATGGGATGCGGGCAGCCCCAGGCCTTCCCCTGCGCGCAGAGCGCCTGGCTTGCCCGCTCCTGTTGCTGGAAGTAGACCAACGCCCCCAGGAGCGCCGCGATGACCAGCAGGGCCGCCAGGATCGTGGGGAGCCAGAACTCGCGCATGACATCACCTGCCCCGGAGATCTCCCGTCGGGCTAGCGGGGCTCCCCCGGGGGCCCGGGGGGCGAGGGTCTCTCCGTCTCGAGGCGCCGCTCCAGGCTGCGGATGCGCCGGCGGGACGCGAACATTGCCGGAAGCGTGCAGAGAAGGGCCACCAGGAGCCCCGCCCCCGAGGAGGCCAGCACCACGGCGGCCAGCGGGCCCTGCACCTGCCAGGAGAGGAAGCGAACCTCCACCCCCACGGTGTTCTGCAGCGCGAAGATGGCGACGGCCAGCCCCAGGATCAACCCTCCGACGAAGTAGAATTGTCGCATACCGCCTCCTGGTTCCACCGGGGGATGGAGCCGCTCCGCATCTGGCGGGGGCCAGTGAGCTCGCCGCCGCGCCGTCATTCTACCGCAGGCCCGCGGCGCGGGCCAATGGACCGGGGCTTGGTCAGGCCGCTGCCCCGGGCCCCTAGCGGCGGGCGAGGGCCTGGGCGATGCGGCGGGGCAGGCTGGCTGCCTCCAGCGCCTCCAGGAAGCCGGGGAGTGCGATGGACCAGTTGGGCCACTCGGTGATGGTCCCGGGGACGTTGGGCCGCTCCTCCGCCGCGAAGGCATCGTCCAGCGTGGCCGTGAGGATGGCAGACGGCGCCTCGGCCAGCCGGCGGTACACCGCTTCGATGACCTGGTCCGCCGGCGTCTCGGGCGGCAGATCGGTGAGGGCGCGCAGGCCCTGTTGCAGCTCGCGGGCGCCCGCCGGGTTGCCGTGTGCCCCGAGCGCCTCTTGCGCCCGGAGCTCGGCGCCGGTCCAGAGGCCGGCGATGGTGGGGAGGTCGTGGGTGGAATACGCCGCCAGCGCCATCTCTGGGAGCTGGGCCGGCGGGCGCGCCTCGAAGCAGAGCAGGCGTGTGGAGAGGATGCGGTGCTCGGCCAGGCGCTCGCGCACGCCGGCCTCCACGGTCCCCAGGTCCTCGCCCGCCACGAAGGCCCCGGCCCGGTGGCTCTCCAGGGCCAGGATGGCCAGCAGGTCCTCGGCCGGGTACCGGACGTACGTACCCTGGGCCGGTTCGGCGCCCCGCGGGATCCAGAACAGGCGGAACAGCCCCATCACGTGATCGATGCGCAACGCCCCGGCGTGCGCCAGGGCGGCCCGCATGGTCTGCACGAACGGTTCGTAGGCGGCGGCCCGGAGCTTGTGGGGGACGAAGGGCGGCAGGGCCCAATCCTGGCCCCGCGTGTTGAAGCCGTCCGGTGGGGCGCCCACGGAGACGCCGCCGGCCATTACGTCCTGCCACACCCAGGCGTCCGCGCCCCCAGGATCGAATCCGATGGGCAGGTCGTGCATCATGGTACACGCGCGGGCGGCCCGGGCGAGCTGTTCATCGAGGAGCCACTGGAGCCAGGCGTGGAACGCAGCGCGATCGGCCTGGCCGGCGGCGAGTTTGGCCACGGCCGGCGCCTGGGGATGCCGGTGCTCTTGCGGCCACCCCCGCCAGTCCGGCCCGTGCCGCTCGGCCAGGATGCAGAAGGTGGCGAACTGGACCAGCGCCTCCCCCTGCGCCTCCCGGTACCGGTCGAACGCCGGGTCCCCGCGGAAGCGCGCCCACAGGCGCTCCAGCGCGGCCATCTTGATCCGGAACACGGCATCGCGGTCGATGCGGCGAGTGCGGTTGAGGGCCCGGCCGGCGGCGGCCAGGCGCTCCAGGTCGAGGCCGGCCTCGGCGGCGCCCGGGACCTCTTCGATGCGGAGGTAGAGGGGATTGCGGTAACGGCGGCTGCTGGGATAGTACGGGCTGGGCTCCTGAGGCAGGACCGGCGCGGCGGCGGAAAGGGGGCAGACGAGGAGCCCCCCGGCGCCCAGTTCGGTGCGGGACCAGCGGGCCAGGCGATGGAGGTCGGCCAGGTCCCCGATGCCCCAGCTCTGGGAGGACCGCGCGGCGTAGAGCTGCACGGCCCACCCCCAGCCCCGCAGCGGCTCGGGAAGGTGGCAGCGGCCCGGGCTCACGATCAGGCGTACGGGCGCGGCGCCATCCAGCGGGCGGAGGTCGTGGTATCCGTAGGGAAGGTCCGGCGGCAGCGCGCGCTCCGCCCGCAGCACCGTGCCGTCCTCGAGGCTCAGCTCGGCGGGGCCGTCCCAATGCGGAATGCGGAGCGCGGAATGCGGAATGGGGCCGGGATCGCGGCGAAGGACGCGCACCGGGGCCTCGGGCGGCGGGCCGCCGGCGCCGTCGAGCCCCATGGCGGACAGGAGGGCCGCGCGCGTCTCCGGGGGCGTCTCGTGCCAGGCGCCCGGGACGTCGTGGTAGCCGGAGACGATCCCCCAGGCGTCAACAGTTTCCACGTCTGTGCGGCGGCGGGATCATCCCTACACCTCCGGCCGGAGGACCAGCGCGGCCAGGGGGGGGACGGTGAGGAGGAGCGAATGGGCGTGGCCGTGCCAGGGGATCGCCTCGGCCATCACGCCTCCGGCGTTGCCCAGGTTGCCCCCGCCGTAGAGTTCGGCATCGGTGTTCAGCAGCTCCCGGTAGTACCCGCCGCGGGGCACGCCGACCCGGTAGGCGGCGCGGCCCACCGGCGTGAAGTTGCAGACGAAGACCAGGAAGTCCTGAGGGTCGCGGGCGCGGCGGAGGAACGAGACCAGGCTGCCCTCCCAATCGTTGCAGTCGATCCATTGGAAGCCGGCCGGCTCGAAGTCCACCTGGTGCAGCGCCGGTTGCCCCCGGTAGAGGCGGTTGAGGTCCTGGACCAGCCGCTGCAGCCCCCGGTGGTAGGGGCCCATCCCCAGCAGGTGCCAGTCGAGGCTCACCTCGTGGTACCACTCGTTGGTCTGGCCGAACTCACCGCCCATGAAGAGCAGCTTCTTTCCCGGATGCCCGTACATGAAGGCGTAGAGGGCGCGGAGGTTGGCGAACTTCTGCCAGTCGTCCCCCGCCATCTTCGCGTGCAGCGAGCCCTTCCCGTGCACCACCTCGTCGTGGGAGAGGGGCAGGATGAAGTTCTCGTGCCAGGCGTACAGCAGGCCGAAGGTGAGGTCGTTGTGGTGGTACTTCCGGTGCACCGGGTCCTTGGCCATGTACTCCAGCACGTCGTGCATCCAGCCCAAATTCCACTTGAACCCGAACCCCAGGCCGCCCAGGTGGGTGGGCCGCGAGACCATGGGCCAGGCCGTGGATTCCTCGGCGATGGTCATGGCGCCCGGGTGCTCCCGGTACACGGCCTCGTTGAGGCGCCGGAGGAAGGCGATGGCCTCCAGGTTCTCGTTGCCGCCGTGGATGTTCGGGGCCCACTCCCCCGGCGACCGGCCGTAGTCCAGGTAGATCATGGAGGCCACGGCGTCCACCCGCAGGCCGTCGATGTGGTATCGGTCCAGCCAGAAGAGGGCGCTGCCGATCAGGAAGTTGGCCACCTCGTTCCGGCCATAGTTGAAGATCCGTGTGCCCCAGTCCGGGTGCTCCCGCAGCCGGGGGTCCTCGTGCTCGTAGAGGTGCGTCCCGTCGAAGTAGACCAGGCCGTGGGGGTCCTGGGGGAAATGGGCCGGGGCCCAGTCCAGGATGACGCCGATCCCGTGCCGGTGCAGGTAGTCCACGAAGTACATGAAGTCCCGGGGCTCGCCGTAGCGCCGGGTGGGGCAGTAGTAGCCGGTGGTCTGGTAGCCCCAGGACCCGTAGAAGGGGTGCGCCGTGACGGGGAGCAGCTCCACGTGGGTGTAGCCCATCTCGTTCACGTAGGGGGCCAGGGCGTGGGCCAGCTCCCGATAGGTCAGGAACCGGCCCCCCTCCTCGGGGGCCCGCCGCCACGACCCCAGGTGGACCTCGTAGATGGCGAGGGGGGCGTCCAGCGCGTTCCGCCGGGGCCGCTCCGCCATCCATTCGGCATCCCCCCATTCGTACCTCAGGTCGGCCAGCACCGAGGCGGTGCGGGGCGGCGGCTCGAAGGCGAAGGCGAGGGGGTCGGCCTTCAGCACGGGCGGCCCGCCGTCCTTGCCCAACACCTCGAACTTGTAGAGGGCCCCTTCCCCGAGGCCGGGGATGAAGATCTCCCAGATCCCGTTTCCGGGGTGCAGTCGCATGGGGTGGCGCCGCCCGTCCCAGGCGTTGAAATCGCCCACCACGCTGACGCGCCGCGCGTTGGGCGCCCACACGGCGAAGGTCGCGCCGGCCGCCCCGTCCAGGATGAGGGCGTGGGCCCCCAGCCGTTCGTAGAGCCGGTAGTGGGTGCCCTCGCCGATCAGGTGCAGGTCGTACCCGCTGAGGGTCGAGGGAAAGCGGTACGGGTCCTCCGCCTCGTGCTCCGCGCCGGCGGCGTCGGTCCAGCGGAGGCGATAGGGGAACGGGTCGCCGCGGCTGGGGAAGACCGCCTCGAAGAACCCGGCCGGGTGGAGCCGGGCCATGGCCTGCGGCTCCGGTGCCCCCGGACTCCCCCCGGTGGGGATCACGGCGGCCCTCGCCGCGTCGGGCAGGAAGGCGCGCACCGCGATCGCCTCTTGCCCGTCGGCCTTCGCCGCGTGCGGGCCCAGCACGGCGAAGGGATCGCCGTGCTCCCCCCGCGCGATGGCCTCAATCTCCTCCGCGGCCAGCGGGGGCCGGGTTGGCCCCGCAGGGGCGAGGGCCGGCGGCCGGGTGGAACGGGCCTCCGCCATCACGCGGCTCCGGGGGGCGCGGGCGCGGCGCGCGTCATTGGGGGAGGTGCTCCACGCGCACCCGGTTGATGCGGCGGCCGTCCATGTCCACCACGGTGAGCTTCCAGGGGCCGTGGGTGATGATCTCGCCGCCCCGGGGAACCCGCTGGAGCTGCGAGAGGACGAAACCGGCCAGGGTCTCGTACTCGGCCGACTCCGGGAAGTCGAGGCCGTACTGCCCCTGAAGGTCCCGGATGGTCACCGAGGCGTCCATGATGAGGGACCCGTCACGCATCCGCTTCACGGGTCCCTCCTCCTCGTCCTCGTCGCGGATCTCGCCCACGATCTCCTCGATGAGGTCCTCGATGGTCACCAGGCCCTCCACGCTGCCGTACTCATCCACCACCAGGGCCATGGGCATGCGGCGGCGCTGCATCTCGCGGAGGAGCCGCGGGATGCGCGTGGTCTCGGGCGCGAAGTAAGCCGGGTGCAGCAGGTCGGCCAGGACCACCGGCTTCCCGGCCGCCAGCAACGGGAGCAGGTCCTTGTCGTAGAGGATGCCCACCACCTCGTCCAAAGTCCGGCGATACACCGGATAGCGGGACTTGCCCACCGCCGCGATGTACTCCAGGGCCTCGGGCACCGGCGTCTCGATCTCGAGGGCCTGGATCTTCGGCCGCGGGACCATGACGTCCTTGACGGCCGCCTCGCTGAACTCGAACACGCTGTGGATCAGTTCCTGCTCCGTCTGGTCGAAGACGCCCTGGGCCCGGCCCTGCTGGATCATGAGCTTGATCTCTTCCTCGGAGACGAAGGGGGTGGACCGCACTTCCTTGACCCCCACGAGCCGGGCGGCGGCCTTGGTGGAGGCGGTGAGGATGCGCACCAGCGGCCGGGCCGCCCGCGAAAGGGCGTCCACGGCGCGGCTCACGGCCAGGGCCGTGGGCTCGGCGTGGGCCAGGGCCAGGGACTTGGGGATCAGTTCGCCCACAATAAGGGTCACGTAGGTGATGACGATCACCACCAGGGCCAGGGCCAGGAGGCCGCTCCAAGGCCCCAGGCCGGGGACCCCGGCAAGCAGCGGCTGCAGCGTGTGCACGGCCGCCGCGCCCCCCAGGGCCGAGGCGCAGGTGCCCACGAGCGTCACCCCGATCTGGATCGTGGCCAGGAAGCGATCCGGGTCCTCCTGGAGGTGGCGCACCACCTGGGCGCGCGCGTCCCCGTCCTCGGCGAGCTGCACCACGCGCGTCCGCCGCGCCGCGATGAGGGCGATCTCGGCCAGGGCGAAGAACCCGTTGGCCAGGATGAGCAACATGATGAGCCCCGTCTCGAACCAGAGCGGGGCGACCCACAGCGTATCCATGGACTTACTCCTTACCTCCGAAAACGCGCCGCCCTCAGCGGGCTGCTGAAAAGCGCGCTTTCACGCAGGCCGCTCAAAAGGGTCCAGGTGCAAGGCGGCGCGCGAAGGGCCGAGTGAGGCGTACTCCGGGTACGCCGCAGCGAGCGCCCGAGCGCGCCAACGCACCACCCGCTGCCGCCGAGGCAGCGGGAAGAGATGTTGAGCCCTTTTCAGCGGCCTGCTAGGGCCACAGGGCGGGGTCGGCTGCGAGGCGCTCCTCCAGCGGCCGCAGGCGCGCCTGGGCCTCCGGCTGTTCGGCGCCCAACGCTTCGGCCACGCGCAGGAGGGCCGCCCCCGCCTCGTAGGCCTCCCGGCCCCCGCCGTCCTCCAGCCGATCCAGCAGGGGCGGAAGCGCCGCCAGGATCTCGGCCAGGTGCGGGTCCCACCGCTCCGGCTCGCCCGGGACTCCGAGTCGGGCGCGCGCGGCCAGCAGGTCGCGGGCGCGGGCCGCGGGGACGGGGCCCGGCGCCGCGGCGCAGGCGCGCAGGGCCGCGTCCAAGGCCCGGTCCAGCGCCCCGGTGGCGCCGGCGTGGTCCACCTCCAACTGGTTTCGCTGGGCCCGCTCTACCGCGGCCAGGAGGCCGGTCACGTCGCCCGCCGCGGCCGCCCGCGCCTGCAACTCCAGGGCGGCCGCGTTGGCCTGGGCCGCCAGCCAGGCCGGGACGGGGGCCTGGGCCTCGAGGAGGCGCTCGTGCGCCGCCAGGGCCGTCTCGCCTGCGGCCGCCAGGGCCGCGCGCACGCGCGCCAGGTCGCCCGCGGCGAGCCCGCCCAGGACGGCCGTGCGGTCTTCCTGGGGGAGTTGCTGCGCCGTGACCACGGTGCCGCCGAACTCGGCCAGCACCGCCGCGGGGCCGCCGGGCGCCTCTCCCGCGGCCGCCAGGGCCGCGCGCACGCGTCCCCAGGCCTCCTCGCCGGCCCAGGGCAGGAGGTGGCAGCGGGCCTCCGCCGGGTGTGCACCGTGGGCCACGAAGCCCCAGGTCGTGATCTCCCCGGTGCCGGGCGCCTCCACGCGCGCGCCACCCAGCAGGGCCGCCTCGTCCGCGAGCGTTTCGCGGGCCGTGGTGAGGGGGGCCACGGCATGGCCGTGGCTCCAGGGCGGGAGCGCCCCGTCCCCGGCCATGGCGCGCAGGGCGGCCGCGGCCAGGGCCAGCTCCGGGGAGCGGCGCAGGGGACGCACCCTCCGTTCCCAGATCCGGCGGCCGTGCCCCTCCTCGGGCCGGTTGCTGGCGGCCTGGCGCAGCTCGTCCAGGAAGATGGCCCCCAGGTCCTTGGACGTGAAGCGGGAGCCCAGCTCGATGGCCCGGGCGGCCTCGGCCAGGTTCTGGATGGTCTCGATGCCGGCCAGGTCCGCGAAGAACCAGGCGCAGCTCGTCTCGGCCAGGAGGAGGTGCCGCTGCATCTCGAGGAGAGCCAGGGCGTCCACGCGCTCGCGGGCCGCCAGGGGCCGCGCGCACTGCGCGCGCAGGAACGCCTCCGTAGCCTCGCGCCCTCGCGCCGTCCCGCCCCGGGCGCCCCCGCCCCCGCCGCGGGCCACCAGGACCTGCACGTAGGCGTCCCGCGCGGCCCACGGGTCGCGGAAGAGACGCCCGCCCTGCTCCTTCAGGATCCGGTGGCCCTCGTCGCGCAGGCGCTCCAGGGCCCGGCGCAGCGGCCGGCGCCAGCGCTGGTTCCAGCCGGGCCGCCCGCCCGTCTCGCAGCCGCAGTCCTCCGCCCAGCGGCCCACCCCGTGGGCGCAGCTCCAGGCGCTCACCGCCCAGAGGTCCACTTGGTGGGCCGGCGGGTGCGCGGGCAGGTAGGCCGCCGCATTGGTCACGGCGAGCCCGGCGGCCGCCGCCTCGCGGAAAAGGACCTCGGCCAGCGTGCGGTGGCCCGCCTGGTGATGGTGGCCGTAGCTCTCGCCGTCCGTGCAGACGAGCGCGATGCCGCCGGGCGGGGCCACGGCCGCGGCCCGTCCCGCCAGGGCCCGGGCATCGCCCGCCAAGCCCTCGAAGGCCACGCCCCGGGAGAGCCCCTCGTGATAGAAGAGGATGTCCAGGCCGGGGCCCGCCGGGTCCTGGGGGTAGAGGAGCCAGCGGTAGGGCCGCCCGGTATCCAGGGGCGCGTCCCGCACGTCGCGCCACGGGCCGCCGTCCAGCGGGCGCCAGCGGGCCGCCTGGGACGGGGCCAGCAGGACGAAACGGATCCGTTCGGCCGCCACGTCCGCCAGGGTGGCGGCGTCCGCCGCGGTCTCGGGCAACCAGAGGCCCTCGGGGTCTCGCCCGAAGCGGAGCCGGAACTCGCCGATGCCCCAGCGGAGGTGGGTTTGGCGGTCCCGCGGGGCCGAGAGCGGCAGGATGGCGTGCGTGTAGGCCTGGGCCATGGCGCCCCCGCGCCCGAAGCGGGCCCGCCCGAGACGGTCCGCCTCCAGGATCCGGGCGTACGCCGCCGGCTCGTGGCCCTCCAACCACTCCAGGAGCGTGGGGCCCACGTTGAAGCTCGTGGCCGCGTAGGTGTTGACGACGTCGGCGATGCGCCCGGAGGGGGCGAGCAGGCGCGTGAAGGCTAGCCGGCGGTAACATTCGGCGGCGATGCGGGCATTCCAGTCGTGGTGGGGGGCCGCCTCCGGCTGCCGTTCCACGGCCCCGCTCCACGGGTTCGCCCGGGGGGGCTGGTAGAAGTGGCCGTGAACGACGAGATGGGGCCGCGGCGGGATCTCAGGGACCGATGCCGGCATAAGATCTCTCCGACCGAGCATGGTGCTGAATGACTCTCTACTGCCCAGGCCGCTCAAAAAGGTCCAGATGCAAGGCGGCGCGCGAGGCGCGGGGTACCCACCGTAGGTGGGTCGGAGGCGTACT
>DASPOZ010000124.1:0-8529 GCA_035625755.1 Candidatus Sulfotelmatobacter sp. | reverse complement strand
ATTCTCGTGACGCTGGCGATGGTCCTCTGGGCCGTCTGGTTCGTGGTCAGGGGGCTGGCGTTCGCCGTGCGCCTGCTGCGCCACCCGCCCACTGGCGAGGGTCTGGTGCCCGCCCCCATGTTACGGAAGGTCGGCGCGGTGCTCCTCGTCGGGGTCTTGGCCGTCCTCGTGGCGACCGCCCTCGTGACCACTACCCTGGTGAGCGAGCGCGAGTCAAAGCTCGTCCCGATCGCAGACGGTGTCGCCCACATGGAAACCACGATCCACCACGATCTATCCCTCCTGCACCTGCAGCTGAGCGGCCGAACCCGATCCCCTCGTTGAGTTCGCCGTGTGAGGCGTGCCAAACGCACGCCGCGCGGCGGCCCCTTCGGGCGGGTCGCGCCTGGCCCCGGGCCGTGAGGCGAGGCCCGCGCAGGGCCGATGCCGGGTGCCGGCGCCCCGCCCGGCACTCCCGCCAGACCCCAGGAGCCGAACTCCACCCGAACCACCCCCTGAACAGCCTTCCTCGGAAAAGGTAGACACAGATCAGCTCAGCCGGTTCCCGGCGATGCGATGGTATTTGGTATTATTGATGGGCCAGGCTCGGGATCTCTGCGTGGGGAGCCCTCATGCGTCTTTCGCACGCGCTACGGCGGTCTGGCGGAAGAGCAGTTGGAGGTGCCAACGGCATCTGCATCGAGAGGTGCGGAGAAGAATCGGGGCCTGTCCCCCTGGCAGCAGTGGGTGGAACCCTGGTATCCTGCCTGCACACTGCGGGATGCCGCCATGACTGGGCTGGCCCCCAACCTTTGACCTCTGACGATCAGCCGTGCTGCCGGTGCCGCTCTAGTGGGACTGGTGATGACCCGCCTCGGCCTGGGCGGCCTGACGTCTCCCCTGTGGGGTGGGTTGGCGGCGGCGGGCGTCGCCTCTGGGCTGGTCCCGGAAACTTCGAGGTCGCATTAGGCCGGCATCCGGCGGGGAAGATCAAGGGCGTCATCCGGGGGGGCAACGGACTGATGACCGCGAGGGGGACGGCATGAACGGAGGCGAAGGGCAGGCCCCCGGCTGGCCCGGGATCGAGCCCCGCTGGACCTCCAGCGCAAAAAGCGGCGTGGGGACGGCCGCCGGCCGTGAGAGCCGCGTCTGGTTCACGGTCTCCCACGGGATCGTCAACGAGGTGTACTATCCCCGCCTCGACCAGGCCAACACGCGGGACTTCGGCCTGCTGGTGGCCGACGGCGCCGACTTCTTTTCGGAGGAGAAGCGCCACACCGCCCAGGAGATCCTGCCGCTGGCGCAGGGCGTGCCGGGCTACCGGCTCACCAACACGTGCCTGCAGGGGCGCTACCGCATCACCAAGACCATCCTCACCGACGCGGAGCGGGACGTGCTGCTGCAACGGTGGCAGTTCCAGGCCCTGCAGGGCCGTCTGGGGGATTACGGGCTGTACGCCCTCCTGGCCCCCCACATCGACAACCGCGGCTACGGGAACACCGGGTGGGTGGGCGAGTACAAGGGCCTCCCCATGCTCTTCGCCGAGCGCGAGGGGACCGTCCTGGCGCTGGCCGGCTCGCCGCCCTTCCGGACCATGAGCTGTGGCTACGTGGGGGTCAGCGACGGGTGGCAGGATCTCAACGCCCACAAGCGCATGACCTGGGGCTACCCCCGCGCGGCCGACGGGAATATCGCCTTGACGGCGGAGCTGGACCTGCTGGCGGGTGCGGGGGCCGGCGTGCTGGCCCTGGCCTTCGGCCGCAACGCCGCGGAGGCGGGGCACCGGGCGCGGGCCAGCCTTGGGCAGGCCTTCGACGAGGCGGTCCGGGCGTACGTCCGCGGCTGGGAGGCGGTGCAGGCCCAGTGCCTCGATCTGGGAGCAGTCGGCGAGTCGGGGTTCGACCTCTACCGGGTGAGCACGGCCGTCCTGAGGACGCACGAGGAAAAGCGCTTCCCGGGGGGCATGATCGCCAGTCTGTCCATCCCGTGGGGCTCCGCCAAGGGGGACGACGACCTGGGAGGGTATCATCTGGTGTGGCCGCGGGACCTGGTGGAGAGCGCCGGGGGCTTGTTGGCCGCCGGGGACGTGGCGAGCGCCCGCGAGACGCTCTTCTACCTCATGTGCACCCAGGAGGCCGACGGGCACTGGCCCCAGAACATGTGGCTGGACGGGACGCCCTACTGGGGGGGCGTCCAGATGGACGAGGCCGCCTTCCCCATCCTGCTGGCGGATACGCTCCGGCGCTCGCGGGAGCTGCAGGGGCTCGATCCCTGGCCGATGGTGCGCCGGGCCGCGGGCTATCTGGTCTGCAATGGCCCCGTCACCCAACAGGACCGCTGGGAGGAGGACGGCGGCTACTCTCCCTTCACGCTGGCCGTGGAGGTGGCGGCCCTGTTGGCGGCGGCCGATTTCGCCGAGGAGGCCGGCGAGGCGCCGGCGGCCGGCTATCTTCGCGAGACGGCGGATGCCTGGAACGCGCAGATCGAACGGTGGACGTACGTGAGGGACACCGAGTTGGCCCGGCGGTTCGGCGTGGAGGGGTATTACGTCCGGATCGCCCCGCCGGATGTCGCCGATTGCGCCTCGCCGGCGGACGGGTTCGTCCCCATCAAGAATCGCCCGCCGGGGGAGAGCGCCGCGCCGTCGGCCCAGATCCTGAGCCCGGATGCCCTGGCCCTGGTGCGCTTCGGCCTGCGCGCCGCCGACGATCCGCGCATCCGCAACACGGTCAAGGTCATCGATGCCACCCTGAAGACCGATACGGCCACCGGGCCGGTGTGGCACCGCTACACCGAGGATGGCTACGGCGAGCATGAAGACGGCGGCCCCTTCGACGGGACCGGCGTGGGGCGGGGGTGGCCGCTCTTCGCGGGCGAGCGGGGGCACTACGAGCTGGCGCGGGGCGATGGGGCCGAGGCGAGGCGCCTGCTCCAGGTGATGGCCGCGCAGGCCAGCCCCGGAGGGCTCATCCCCGAGCAGGTGTGGGATGCCCCCGATATCCCTGCGCTCGAGCTCTTCAACGGGCGCCCGGCGGGATCGGCCATGCCCCTGGTGTGGGCGCACGCCGAATACGTCAAGCTCCTCCGGTCGCTCCGGGACGGCCGGGTGTTCGACCTGCCGCCCCAACCGGTGCAGCGGTATCAGGTGGAGAGGACCACTTCGCCCTTCGCCATCTGGCGCTTCAACCACAAGTGCCGCGGCATGGCCGCGGGGAAGATCCTGCGCGTGGAGGTCCTGGCACCGGCCATCGTCCGCTGGAGCGCAGACGGCTGGGGCACCGCGGCGGACGCGAAGACGCAGGACACCGCGCTCGGGATCCACGTGGCGGACATCCCCACGGCCGGGCGCCCGCTGGGGACGACGGTCACCTTCACGTTCCTGTGGGCCGATGGCAACCGGTGGGAGGGGACGAACTTCGCCATCGCCGTGGGCGACGGGCCCGGATGTTGAACCGCCCGGCCCCGGCCGTGGCCGCCCGAGCGGGATGGGTTCCATGAAGAAGGGCGCGACGAAATCGGCGCCGGAGGTGCTCACCGTGGGACACTCCACGCGGCCGCTGGAGGCTTTCGTGGAAATGCTCCGGGCGCACGGCGTTCAACGGGTCGTGGACGTGCGCACGGTGCCGCGCTCGCGGCACAACCCCCAGTTCAACCGGGACACGCTGCCCGCGGCCCTGCGGCCCGCAGGGATCGGGTATATCCACATGCCGGCGCTGGGCGGCCTCCGGCACGCCCGCCCCGACTCGCGGAACACCGCCTGGCGCAACGCCTCCTTCCGTGGCTTCGCCGACTACATGCAGACGCCGCAGTTCGCCGCGGGCCTGCAGGCGCTGATGGCGCTGGCGGCGCGGGATCGCGTCGCGTTGATGTGCGCGGAGGCCGTCCCCTGGCGCTGCCGTCGCTCCCTGATCGCGGACGCCTTGGCGGCCCGGGGCATCCGCGTGGAGCACATTACGAGCGCCACCCATACCCGGCCCCACGCCTTCACGCCGTGGGCCCGCGTCCGGGGCGGGCGCGTGACGTATCCGGGGGAGCCCGGTTCGCCGTCCCCCCAGCGCCGCCCTGGAATCTCCCGTCAGGGGAGCGGTCACCGCCCCGTCCCGCCCTCCGGGCACCGGAGCGGCGGGCGCCCGAGTGCGGCGGCCCACCGCCGCTGATCCAGAGGCTTCATCCATTTCTCCTCCGGCCCCGCCCGCCTTCCTCGAGGATCCGATCACCGTCGTCCACGCACAGCACAGGGGCGCGCCAGGGCCGGTTGAGCCAAAGCGCCTCCCCGTGCTACAAAGGGTCCGGCGTTGCAGGCGTCGCGCGCGCTGCTCAAAAAGGCCCGGATGCAAGGCGGCGCCCGGATTCCGCAATCCGCATTCCGCAATGGTGAGGTGGGCCTTTTCCAGCAGCCCGCCTAGAGGTACCAGATGATCCTGGCCGGCGACATCGGCGGCACCAAAACGGCCCTGGCCCTCTTCGACGAGGGCCCCGGCCCGCTGGCGCCGGCGCGCGAGGCCACGCTGCCCAGCGGCGAATTCGCCAGCCTGGAGGCGGCGGCGCGCCGGTTCCTGGACGCGGGTCCCGCCGTCACCGTCACCGCCGCCTGCTTCGGCGTGGCCGGGCCGGTGATCGGCGGGCGCGCCGTGACCACCAACCTGCCCTGGGAGGTGGAGGAGCGCCGGCTGGCCGAGGCCATCCCGGCGCCGCGCGTCCGCCTGCTCAACGACCTGGAGGCGGCCGCCCACGGCGTGCTGCTGTTGCGCCCCGACGAGCTCGAAACAATGCAGGCCGGCAGGTCTCAGCCGGGGAACAGCGTCCTGATCGCGGCCGGCACCGGGCTGGGCGAGGCCATCCTTTTCTGGGACGGCCGGCGGTATTCGGCCCTCGCGTCCGAGGGCGGCCACGCGAACTTCGCCCCCCGGAACGACCTGGAGATCGCACTCCTCCGCTACCTGTGGAAGGAGCATCCGCACCTCAGCTACGAGCGGGTCCTCTCTGGCCCGGGACTCTTCAACATCTATCGGTTCCTCCGCGACGGCGGCCACGCCCCCGAGGAACCGGAACTGCGCGACCGGATGGCGCGGGAGGACCCGAGCGCGGTCATCTCGGAGGTGGGGTTGGCCGGGGGGAACCCCCTGTGCGAAAAGGCCCTGGACTTGTTCGCTTCCATCTATGGGGCCGAGGCGGGGAACCTGGCGCTGAAGGCGATGGCCGTGGGCGGCGTCTTCGTGGGCGGCGGGATCGCGCCGCGGATCCGGGGCAAGCTGGCCGATGGCACCTTCCTGACGGCGTTCCGGGACAAGGGGCGGTTCGCGGAACTGTTGGCCTCGATCCCGGTGCACTTGGTGCTGAACCCGCGGGCCCCGTTGCTGGGCGCCGCCCAGGTCGCGCGCGAACTCCTGCAAGAAGGCCGACCGTGAGGTACGCCCCGGTGCCCTCGCCCTGCCACGGACACAGCGGCCTCGCACTCCGCGCCTGAACCCCACCGGCCGGCGCGTAAGCGCTACGCTGAGTCCCCCCTTAAAAAAAGGGGGGGGAGGGGGATTTCGATTTGATAAGGGGGGATCAGGGGGAAAGAAGTGCTAAATTAGCGCTTATGCCCGGCCGGGGACGGCGGCACGCCGCGGGTGACGTGCGCCGGGAACCCCTCGGGTATAGAGTGTCGCTCTCGTCCGTTCGCCCTCGTGCCGCCCGGTCGGTGGGTCCCCCGAGATCCGCGCTATGGAACCCGGCCCGGACGGAGGATACCCCATGAACTATCCCATCTGGGACCTGCCGATTTTCGGCGGGGGCTTGCTGATCGGGGTCGTGGCCATCCTCCACGTCTTCGTGGCCCACTTCGCGGTGGGGGGCGGGTTCTTCCTCGTGCTCACCGAGCGCCGCGCGTATCGCGACGGGGACGACGCGCTGCTGGCCTACGTGCGGCGGCACTCCCACTTCTTCGTGCTGGTGGTGCTGGTCTTCGGGGCCGTGAGCGGCGTGGGGATCTGGTGGAGCATCGGGCTGGTCACGCCGCCGGCCACGTCCACCCTCATCCACGTCTTCGTCTGGGTGTGGGGCATGGAGTGGGTGGCCTTCTTCACCGAGATCGCCGCCGCCTTCGTCTATTACTACGGATGGGACCGGCTCTCGCGCCGCGCCCACCTGGCCGTGGGCTGGATCTACGCGGGGGCGGCCTGGCTGAGCCTGTTCCAGATCAACGGCATCCTCACCTTCATGCTGACGCCGGGGGCGTGGCCGGAGACCCAGTCGCTGGCCTCCGCCTTCTTCAATCCCACCATGCTCCCCTCCGCCGTCATCCGCACGGCCGTCTCGGCGGCCCTGGCCGGGCTGTACGCGCTGGTGACGGCGGCCCTGGTCCCGGAAGTGGGGCTCCGGCTGCGCGTGACCCGCTACGCGGCCCAGTGGGTGATGGCCGGGGTGGCCGTGCTGCCCCTGGCCGGGCCCTGGTACATCGCGTCGCTGCCGCGCCTGGCCCGGGAGATCTCCATGGGGGATGCCCCGGCCGTGACCATCTTCGCGGGGCTGACCATCTTCTTCTCCCTCTTGCTGGTGGCCTTCGTCTTCGTGTCCGCCTACCTCTACCCGCGGAGCTTCAACATCGGCCTGGCCATGATCGCGCTGGCCCTGGGCCTGGTGACCACGGGGGTCACCGAGTGGGTCCGCGAGGCGGTGCGCAAGCCGTACCTGATCTACGGGTACATGTGGTCCAACGGCATCCGGCTGGCGGAGGCCCCGCGGCTGCGGGAGCAGGGGGTGTTGCCGGCGGCCAAGTGGGTGGCGGTCGCGGCGGCGGAGCCGGGGAACGAGATGGAGGCCGGCGCCCAGATTTTCCGGGTGGAGTGCGAGGCCTGCCACACGGTGTACGGATACAACGGCATGCGGTTCATGGTGCGGGGTTGGAGTCAGGGGCTGATCCGGGAGGCGCTGGGTCGCCTGGATGAGCTGAAGGGCTTCATGCCGCCCTTCGTGGGGACGCCGACCGAGCGGGAGGCCCTGGTGGAGTGGCTGCACCGGCTGGCGGGGGAGCGGATGGAGCCCATGGGTGGCGCCGAGCCGGGCCGGGGGGACCGATGATCCTCCCGGAGGCTGTCACGAGCGCGTTCGGCGCCCTGGCGGCGTTGGCGCCGGCGCTGCCCATACCCGACCCGGACCCGATCCCGCTCCCCGGCCCCGTCTGGCTCTTCACGGGCCTGCTCCTCCTGACGTTCCTGCTGCACCTGATCCCCATGAACCTCATTGTGGGCGGCGGGATCTTGACGGCCGTGTCGCACTTCCGCTGGCGCCGCGGGGGGGCGGCGGCCGATCACCACCGCCACCTGGCCGCCGTGGCGTCCCGGGCCCTCCCCGCGACGGTGGCCTTCACCATCACCCTCGGCGTGGCGCCGCTCCTCTTCGTGCAGGTGCTCTACGGCCAGCTCTACTTCACCTCCTCCGTGCTGATGGCGTGGCCGTGGCTGGCCGTGGTGGCCCTCCTGCTGCTGGGCTACTACGGCGCCTACTGGCACAGCCTGCGGTTCCGGGAGCTGGGGCCGCGCGCCGCCTGGCTGGCCCTGGCGGTGTCGCTGACGTTCCTGGCCATCACCTTCCTCTTCGTGAACAACCTGAGCCTGCTGCAGAACCCGGCCGTGTGGCGGGCGCTCTACCTGGAGGACCCGCAGGGGCTCCGCGTGTACGCCCTGCGGGACGCGGGGGTGGTCCCGCGCTTCCTGCACTTCCTGCTGGCCTCCCTGGCCGTCTCGGGCCTGGCCGTGGGCGGGCTGGGCCTGGCGCGGCGGGGGCGCGATGCGGATTTCGCTGCCTGGGCCGGGCGGTACGGCGTGCGCTGGTTCGCCGGGGCCACGGCGGCGCAGGCCCTGGTGGGCCCCTGGTTCCTGCTGGCGCAGCCGGAGCGCGTGCGGGCCGCGTTCCTGGGGGCCAGCGCGCCCGACGCGGCGCTGCTGGGGGGCGCCATCCTCCTCGCGGTGGCGGCGCTGGCCATCCTGGGGGGCGGCGAGGGGCTGGCGCCGCCTCGCTTCGCCGCGGGGGCGGGCGCCGCCGGAGCCACCGTGATCCTCATGGTGGTGGTCCGCCAGCGGGTCCGCACGCTGTGGCTGGAGCCGGCCTTCGCCGTGGACCGGCTGCCGGCCTCGCCGCAGTGGGGCGCCATCCTCCTCTTCGCCGTGCTCCTGCTGGCCGCCCTCGGCCTCGTGGGCTGGATGCTGTCCCAGTTCCTCGGCGCCCGCCCGACGGGCAATTAGCTCTCGGGCGAAGCGAAACGCTCAAGGGTAGTAGGCATCTCACGAGGAAAACGCCGATGCCGGTACTTACGCCGCTCGATGTGCTCCCTCTTTGGGTGGTATTCGCCGCAACCCTCGGCGGCATCCTGCTCGCCGTTGAGGGGGGCTACCGGCTCGGGACATGGCGCCGCCGTCCGTCTCACCAGGAGAAGGAGGGGCCGGTCGGCGGGATGGTGGCAGCCGAGCTCGGGTTGCTTGCGTTCCTGCTGGCGTTCACGTTCGGGATGGCGGCGGCGCGATTCGAAGCCCGGCGGCAAGTCCTCCTCGACGAGACGAATGCCAT
>DASPOZ010000123.1:0-13132 GCA_035625755.1 Candidatus Sulfotelmatobacter sp. | reverse complement strand
CCAGCCAGAGCGAGCCGTTATACGATCCGGCCAGCGTCAGGCCGAGGCGGCGAGTCATCAGGGCCAGCGCATTCGGCCACAGGAAATAATCGTGCTGGATCAGGTTCGCGCCATAGGGGTAAAGAAGGAGGGGACATCTCCAGAGGGAGAGCGGGTGTGCGATGGCCTTCTCAAACCACCAGAAGGTCCACATCGCATTGAAGGCATCGGTGCCGCCGAGAATGGCCGTTTGGAAACGAGCCGCCACCGGCCAGGTGAACAGCACGGTCAGCCCAGCGTATAGCAAAGCGGCAGCCAGCATAGGATCGCCTGCGCTACGCGCCGCGGCTCATCACTGCATGCGACGCGAGAGGTGCTCCGGCGGGGAGCGACATGGCATGCCCCGTCGGCTGAGGGGATTCCTTCTCTGCCGCAAGGGATGCTCCCGGGGCCGGGCGCATCGTGTATAGCACATGCCGGGAACCCCCTCAATCGCCGCCTGGCTCACCTCGCCCCTCGCGGCTTCGCCGGCGGACGCAGGACCATTCTTACTCACGGGCGCTCGGCTCGCGGTTCGCTCTGTCCGCCATTCGACCATCCGGGGCGGCCGAGGGCCCCTGCCCGGCAGCTCCCGACGACCTCGCGGAGGGGCAAACGCTGGTATCCCCGGCCGAGTTCTGATACCTTCCCCCCAGGCTTTTTTCGCCACGGTGGTCCCCCATGAAGCTTTCCATCGTCATGCCGGCGTACAACGAGATGGCCACCATCGCCGAGAGCATCCGGCGGGTCCTGGAGAGCCCCGCGCCGATCCCGAAGGAACTGGTCGTCGTCGATGATTGCTCCACGGACGGGACGCGCGAGTATCTCAGGAGCCTGGAGGGCCGGGGGGGCGAGGCGGGGGACCAGGTGAAGGTGCTCCTTCACGAGCGGAACGAGGGAAAGGGGGCGGCCATCCGCACGGCGCTCCCGCATGTGACCGGCGATATCGTCCTGATCCAGGACGCGGACCTCGAATACGACCCGCGGGACTACGGCGCCCTCCTCCAGCCGATCCTGGAGGGCCGGGCGGACGTGGTCTTCGGAAACCGGTTCCACGGGGGGGCCCATCGCGTGCTGTATTTCTGGCACTACGTGGGCAACCGCATCGTGACCACGCTCTGCAACATGGTGACCAACCTGAACCTCACGGACATGGAGGCCGGCTACAAGGTCTTCCGGGCGGAGGTGCTGAAGCGGCTCCGGCCGCGGTCCGGCCGCTTCGGCATCGAGCCGGAGCTTGCCGTGAAGGTGGCCAAGCTCGGCTGCCGGCTCTACGAGGTCCCCATCGCCTACCACGGCCGCACCTACGCCGAGGGGAAGAAGATCACCTGGCGGGACGGCGTGGCGGCCCTCTTCCACCTCATCCGCTACCGTTTCTTCGACTGATCCCTCCCCGCCCGCGCCGCCCGGCACGAAGGCCGGCGAGGCCGCGCCGGGCATGCGGAGGGCCGTGCGGCCTCCGCGTTTCCCCGGCGGGTTCGGCCATGAATCCCATTGACTCCCTCGGCGGAGGTGACTAGAATACCCCGCCAACGCGGCCTCTCCATCCCGCCGTACTCCAGACGAACACGCGAGGGGACAGATGGCTCGGCACGGCTTCCAAGACATGCCCCTGGCGATCATCGGCATGGCTTGCCGGCTCCCGGGCGCGGACGGCCTCGAGCAGTACTGGCAGTTGCTGCGCGATGGCGGGAGCGCCGTGGAAGAACTCCCCCCGCAGCGATTCGACGCGGAGCTCTACTTCCATCCGGAACGGGGCGTCGCCGGCAAGTCCTACACCAGGCTCGGCGGAGTGGTCCCCGAGAAACCCTTCGACCGCAACGCGTGCCCCATCCCCGAGGAGCTGATCGCCTCGTCCGACCTCGTGCCGCTGTCCATGCTCGAGGTCGCCGCCGCCGCCTGCCGCCACGCCGGACTGGACCCGCTGGGCCTCCCCCTCCGAAACACGGGGGTGTTCGTCGGCCACGCCCGCGGCGGCCCGCTGGCGGGAGACGTGGCCTATGCGACGCATATCGAGGAGGTCGCCGGGTACCTCCAGCACGTGGACGCCTTCACCCGGCTCCCCCCCACCCTTCGCGACCCCATCGTGCCGGAGATCGTCCAGCACGTGCGCCGGCACGGGCCGCGCCGCGCGGCCGGGAGAAATCCCGACGTCGCGCCCGGCGCGGTGGCCGGCCTCATCTCCGAGGCCTTCCGCTTGACCGGGCCCTGCATGGCCGTGGATGCGGCCTGCGCCTCCTCGCTGTTCGGCGTGGCCCTGGCGGCGCAGGCGCTGCGTCTCGGCCAGATCGATATGGCCATCGTCGGCGGGGCCTCCTACAGCAACTGGTACAGCCTGGTCATCTTCTCGCACGCCCAGGCGCTCAGCGCCACGGGGTCGTTCCCCTTCGATGCGCGGGCCGACGGCTTCATCAGCTCCGATGGCTATGCGGCGGTCCTCCTCAAGACGCTGGCCCGGGCCGTGGCCGACGGCGACCGCGTCTACGGCGTCATCCGGGGCCTCGGCATGTCGTGCGACGGGCGCGGCAAGAGCCTGTGGGCGCCGCGCAAGGAGGGGCAGATCGAGGCCATCCGCCGCGCCTACGGCGGCGGCCTGGATCCGGCCCGCATCCAGTACATCGAGGCGCACGGCACCTCCACGCAACTGGGAGACGCCACGGAGCTGGAGGCCCTGGCCGCCGCCCTGGGGGACCGTTTCCCGCCCGGCACCCGGATCCCCATCGGGAGCGTCAAGGCCAACATCGGGCACACGCGGGAGACCGCCGGCCTCGCCAGCCTCATCAAGACGGTGCTGGCCATGCAGCACGGCGTGGTCCCGCCGGCCGCCAACTTCGCCACCCCCAACCCCCAGATCCCCTGGGATCGGATCCCCTTCTTCGTGCCCACCGCGCCCGCCGCCTGGCCGGCCCCCCGGGACGGCCAGCCGCGGCGCGCGGCCATCGATGCCTTCGGCATCGGCGGCCTCAACCTCCACCTGGTGGTGGACGATTATCCGCCCGGCGCCCGCGGCGCGGTGCCCGCCCCGGCGGAGCTCGCCGCCCCCCCAACCGTTCAGGCTCGCCCCCGCGAGGTCGCGGACGACGTCGCCGTGATCGGCCTGGGCGCCATCCTCCCGGGCGCCCGCACCATCGCCGCATACTGGGACCTCCTGGTCAGCGGGGGCGACCCCAAGATCGGCGTCCCGCCCGACCGCTGGAACGCGGACATCTTCCTCGACCGGGGCTCCCCCGGGCCCTGGCGCGTCCCCACGGGGCTGGGCGGGTTCGTCACCGATTTCGCTTACGACTGGCGGAGGCACCGCATCCCCCCGCGGCAACTGGAGACCGCCGATCCCCTCCAATTCATGCTGCTGGACGCCGCCGACCAGTCCCTGCGCGATGCCGGCTACGACCGCAAGGCCTTCGACCGGCGCACGACCGGCGTGGTGGTGGGCACGGTCTTCGGCGGCGATTTCGCCGGTCAGCTGAACCGGGCGCTGCGCCTCCCGGAGTTCCAGCGGACGCTGGCGCACCTGCTCCGCCACCGCGGCGTGCCGGAAGGGTCCATCGGGGAGGTCTGCCGGGGGTACGCGGAGGTCTTCGCGCGGCACCACCAGGTGATCCACGACGAGACGGGGAGCTACACCAGCAGCACCCTGGCATCCCGGATCGCCAAGACCTTCGATCTGATGGGGGGTGCCTTCGCGGTGGATGCGGGCGAGGCGTCCTCGCTGGCGGCGCTGGCGGCCGCCGTGGACCTGCTGCGCTCCGGCGCCTGCGATCTGGTCCTCTGCGCGGGCGCCCAGCGGGCGATGGACGTCAGCCAGTACCGGTGGTACGCCGCCCGCGGCGTGCTGTCGGCCGATCGTCCGCGGGCCGGCTTCGACGCCGCCGCCGACGGCTTCGTGCCGGCCGAAGGCGTCGGCATGGTGTTGCTGAAGCGCCTCCGGGATGCCCGCCGCGACGGCGACGCGGTGCGCGCCATCGTCCGCGGGGTGGGGGCGGGCATGGATGCCTCCTCGCCGGGGGCGGCGATGCGCCTCGCCATCCAGCGGGCGCTGTCGTCCTCCGGGGTCGAGGCCCGCGGCGTCACCGTCGTGGAGACGGCCGGGCTCGGGGTGCCGCACGTGGATGCCGAGGAGGCCGACGCGCTGGCCGCGCTCTACGGCCGGGAGGCCCGGGGGCACCCCCTGCTGCTGGGTTCGCTGGCGGGGCAGATCGGGCACGCGCAGGGGGCCTCCGGCATGGCGTCCCTGCTCAAGCTGATCCTCGCCCTGCAACACCGGCGGATGCCCTCCAGCGTGGGGCTGGTCCAACCGGGCGACCCGGTGGCGCGGCGCCCGTCGGTCCTCCGCCCCGTGACGGAACCGGTGGCGCTGCCCGTTCTCCCCGACGATGGAAGCGGATTCGCCGGCGCCAGCGCGCTCGCGCTGCGCGGGTTGGCGTATCACGCCGTCCTGGAACGCCCGCCGGAGGTTCCGGCGGCGCCCGCCGCGGCCCCCGCGGGGTGGCGCATCGCGGGGAGGGCGGCGGGGACGGCGGCGGAACTCGCCCGCTGGGCGGCGCGGGGCCGGGACGAGGCCGCCGCGCTGTTCGCGGCCGCAGCCCGGCCCGCCTTCACCGCCCGGGATGGCCTTCGCCTCGCCATCGTCGCCGACGGCCCCGAGGCGCTGGCGCGGAAGCTCCGGCTCGCCGGCGAACAGCTCACCAGCCCCCAGGCCAGGCCCGCCCTGGAGGAGCAGGGGATCTTCTGCCGCGAGCCCGGCCCGGAGCCGCCCCGCGTGGCCTTTCTGTTCTCCGGTCAGGGGTCCCAGTACCCGGGGATGCTCCGCGAGCTCGTCCGCGACGTGCCCGCCGCCGCGGCCATGCTGCAGGAGATCGACGGCACCATGTCCCGGCTGGGCCATCCGAGCTTCGCGCAGATCGCCTGGGGGACGGAGGGCGGCCTCGGCACCGATGTGTGGCGGACCCAGGTCTCCGTCCTCCTGGCGGACACCATCGTGCACGCGGCCTTGGCGGCCATGGGCATCCGCCCCGATGCGATCGGCGCCCACAGCTACGGCGAGTACCCGGCGCTGGTCGCCGCCGGGGCCTGGACCCTGGAACAGGCCATCCGCGTCACCCGGGCGCGCTGCGAGGCCATCGAGGCGAGCCCCCAGGCCGACGGGGTCATGCTGTCCACCACCGCGCCCCCCGAGGCGGTCCAGCGCCTGGCCGCCGGCATCCCGGGGACCCTGTGCGTGGCGAACCACAATGCCCCGGACCAGACCGTGGTGGGGGGCCGGCGCGAGGCCGTCCTCCAGCTCGAATCGCGCCTGGCCTCGGAGGGGTTCGAGGCTCAAGTGCTGCCCGTGCCTCGCCCGTTCCACACCCCGCTGATGGCGCCGGTGAAGGACCCGTTGCGCCGGGTCCTGGAGGGGGAAAGGGTCCGCCCCGTGCGGATCCCGCTCCTGAGCAGCGTCACCAACCGTTACGTCGCCGACCCCTCCGACATCCGCGCCAACCTGGTGGAGCAGTTGACCGCCCCGGTCCGCTACGTGGACCTGATCCGCCGCCTCGCCGACGACGGGGTGACGGTCTTCATCGAGGTCGGCCCGCGCCAGGTGCTGACGCACCTGCACCGGCGGATCCTGGCCGGCCGCGATGCGGCCATCATCGCATCGGATCACCCCAAGCGGCCCGGCGGGGAACAACTGTGCCGGGTGCGGGCGTTGCTCGAATGCGCCGGGGCGTTCACCGGGCACGAGGCGGCGGAGGCGGCGGCGGGCGGCGAGGCCGGGGCGACCGCCGGGGGGGCATCCACCGTCCGGCACGAGATCGTGCACTTCGATGCGACGGCCCGCCGCCGCCAGCGGGCGCAGCGGGCCCCGGAGCCCTCATCCGAACCGGCCCCCCGAACCGCGGCGGCGGCGCCCGCGGACGAGCTGGAATCCTTCCTGGTCAACTTCGTATGCGAACAGACCGGCTACCCGCCGGAGATCGTGGAGCTGGACGCCGACCTGGAGGCGGACCTCGGCCTCGACAGCATCAAGAAGGCCCATCTCTTCGGCGAGCTGCGCGAGCGCTTCCACCTCCGGCCCGTCGGCACCCTGACGCTGGAGGAGTTTCCGACGCTGCGGCACGTCCTCAGCTTCCTCAGGCAGGCCATGGCCCAGCCCGCGCCGGCGCCTGCGGAGGATCCCCGCGCGCCCGCGGCCCCGCCCGCCATCCTCCCCGGGCGCGCGGAGCTCCCGCCGAGGCCGCCCGCGGGCGAGCTCTCCATCGTCAGGTGCCTCGGCACCCCCTACGAGATGGGCCTGCAGCACGCCCGCGGCCAGGCGGACCAGATCGTGGAGATCCTCAGGAAATACGCGGAGCTGCTGCGGGGGCATCTGGGCAACATGGAGGAGTTGCCCCAGGCCTTCGCCCAGGCGGACGCGTTCTTCACCCCCGCCGGGCTCGAGGAACTGCGGGGGATGGCCGCCGGCCTGGACATGCCGCTGGAATACCTGTTCGCCTACAACCTGGGCCTGTACCCGGAGCACATCGCCGGCTGCTCGCAATTCGCCATCACGGCGGGCCGCAACGGCGCCGCCGGCATGCTGCACGGCGTGAACGAGGATGCGCCGATATCCCTCCGCCTGCCCGATGCCCTCACGCGGATCGTCCAGGTGCGGCACCCCGCCGCCGGCATCCCGCATATCCTGTTCACCGCCTCCGGACAGCTCGGCGGGTTGAACGGCATCAACGCCCGCGGCCTGGCCGCGAGCAGCACGCTGCTGGCCGATCGCCCCCGGCGGGCCAGCGGGGCATCCGGGATGCTGCACCCGGTCCTGGTGATGGCCGTCCTCGCGCGGGCGGAGGACATCGAGTCGGCCGTGGAGATCGTGCGCGGGGCCGAACGCCTGGGGGCCTTCAGCCTCTGTCTGAGCCACCACCCCACGGATCGGTTGTGCTACCTGGAGTACGACGGCGCCTCCCTCCAGGTCCAGCAGGGCAAAGATCAGGTCCTGACCACGAACCATTGCCTTCTGCACGTCTCCCAGGAGGTCCCGCAGCACTCGGCCTGCCGGCTCACGCGCCTGCGGCATCTCCTGGCGCCGAACGGACAGGCCGGCTACACGCTGGCCCAGGCACAGGCGGCCTTGCGGGACCGGTACGACGTGGGTCGCCAGCGCGAGACGGCCCACCCCACCATGAACACGATCCGGCGGATCGACAATCAGGCGAGCATCGTCATGCGGCCGGCGGCCGGAGAGGTCTGGGTGACGCCCGGACCGCTGGCCGGTGAGCGGGCGGATGCGTACTGCCGCCTGGACCTCCAGGAGCTGTTCGCCGCGCCGGGGCCGCCCGCGCATCCCGCCCGCGAGGATCTCGGGGCGGTCGCCTGCGAATCCGGCGGCGCCACGGGGCCGCGGGCCGAGGAGCTCCCGCCGGACGAGGGGGGCCGCGTCATGGGCCGCTACGTCCTGCGCACGGCCGAGGTGCCGCTGGACGGGCGGGCGGACCGGGTCCCCCGCTTTCATGGGCCGGCGCTGCTCCTGGGCCAGAACGCCACGGCGCTGGCCCTGCGCGGGCGTCTGGAAGAGGCCGGGGTGGTGGTGGTGGACCTCCCCGTCTCCGACGATCCCGAGGAGACGCTGGCGGCCCTGGATCGCGCCTGGCAGGCGCACCCCTCCCCCCACCTGTTTCTCATGACCGCCCGGGACGAATACGCCGTTCCCCCGGACGACGAGGCGGCCTGGGCCCGGCGTCGCAGCCGCGGCCTCCTCCTGCCCTATCTCGTGTGCCAGCGCTGGACCCGCTCCGTCTCGGCGGCCGACCTGCTCCAGAAGGCCACGCTGGTGGCCGCCACCGCCCTGGGGGGGGACTTCGGCTTTTCCGGGCGCGTGGCGGCGGCCGAGGGGGGCGGGCTGGCCGGCCTGCTGAAGAGCGTCCGCCGCGAGTTTCCCGGCCTCACGGCGAAGGCCATCGATGCGCCGGCCGAGGAATCCCCCAAGGTGGTGGCCGCCGCCATCTGGAACGAGTTGGCAGCCGGGGCCCCGGAGGCCGAGGTGGGGTGCGTGCGCGGGCAGCGCTACCTGGTGCGGGCCGTGCCGCGGCCGGCGTCCGCCGCGCCGGGACGGGAGATCGCGCGCGGAGGGACCTGGGTGGTCACGGGTGGCGCCCGCGGCATCACCGCCTTCGTCGCCCGGGAGCTCGGCAGGCGGTTCGGGCTGAGGCTCCATCTGGTGGGGAAGAGCCCTGCCCCGGGGGCGGATGCGCCCTGGCGGGGCCTCTCCGACGCCGCCCTGAAAGCGCTCAGGCCGTCCCTCGCCCAGGAGGCCCGGCGCGCCGGACGCGACCCGGCGGCCGCCTGGCGGGAGGTGGAAAAGGCCATCGAGATCGATGGGGCCCTGCGCGCCTTCGCCGAGGCGGGGGTCCGCGCCACGTACCACGCATGCGACGTATCGGACCGGAGGGCGCTGGCGGGCGTCCTGGAGGAGATCCGCCGGTGCGACGGGCCGATCCGGGGCGTCCTGCACGGGGCGGGGGTGGAGGAGGCCGCCCGGTTCGATCGCAAGAACCGGGAGAGGGTCTCGGCGACCATCGGCGCCAAGGTGGACGGCGCCGCCGCCCTGATGGCGTTGACCCGCGGGGACCCCCTGGCGTACTTCGTGGCCTTCGGCTCCGTCAGCGGCCGGTTCGGCGGCATCGGTCAGACCGACTATGGCCTGGCCTCGGACATGCTGTGCAAGCTCATCCAGTCGTTCCGCCACGAGCGGCCGGCCTGCGCCTCCGTGGCCATCCACTGGCCCGCCTGGGACGAGGTCGGCATGGCCATGCGCCCCGAGAGCCGGCTCGCCCTGGCGGTCGGGAGGCAGCGGTTCATGCCGCCCCGCGAGGGGGTCGAGCACCTGCTGGAGGAGCTCCGCGCCGGGGCGCCGGAGGGCGAGGTGCTCATCCTGGACGAGCCCGGCATCCTGGATCTCGACGGGACCATGCCCACCCCCGCCCAGCGGGCCGCCCACCGCCGAGGGCGCGCCCGGGCGGCCGGTGCGCCGCTGATCGAAGGCCTGGCCGCGCTGGACGACGGCCGGGGCCTGACCGCGGAGGCCCGCTTCCACCCGGCGTCGGACCCCTTCCTGCGGGATCACAGGTTCCAAGGCGTCCCCCTGCTGCCGGCGGTCATCGGTCTCGAGGCCATGGGGGAGGCCGCCGCGATCCTGGCGGGCCCCCGCGCCGTGGTGGGGCTCCGCGACGTGCGGATCCTGAACGGCCTGCGGTTCCATTCCGACCGGCCGCAGGAGGTCCGCATCCAGGCGGCCGTGACGGGCGGCGGCATCGCCTGCCAACTGCGCGCCGACTTCTCGGATCAACAGGGGAGGCTGATCGACCCGCACCGCGTCTACCTCGCAGGCACCGTGGACATCGCGGACCGTCCGCCGGCCCTCCCGCCGGCGCCGGCGACCGCGGGGCCCCGCGACTGGACGGCGATGCGCTACCGGGACGAAGGGGAAGCGCGCGAGGCGGGGCTCGTCTTCCACGGGCCGAGCCTCCGCTGCCTGCAACAGGTGTCCTTGGACGCGGAGGGCATCTGGGGGCGAGTCCTGGCGCCCCCGCCGACGGACGTGGGGGAGTGGCGGGGGCCCGGCTGGATCCTTCCGGCGGCGGCGCTGGACGCCTGCCTCGTCGCCTGCGGGGTCTTCGCCAGCCAGCGGCTCAAGGTGCGCCAGCTCCCCCAGGCCTTCGAGCGGCTCCGCATCGGCCGCCCCCCGCACGCCGGCGAGACGTGCACGGTCCACGTGCGCCTGCGGGGCCGGCAGGAGCGCAGCACGTGCTTTGACTTCACCCTGGTCGGAGATGACGGGACGGTGATCCTGGATGCCGAGGGTCATCACTGCGTCATCCTCGCCGGGAGCTGACGCGATGACGCCCCGGCCCCTCGCCTGCCGCCTGGAGTCCCGCAGCGCCCTGCGGCGTTCCTGGCCCGGATCCAGCGGCGAGGCGTGGCTCAGCGACGGCGAGCGGGAGGTGTATGCCGGGTTGCGCGACGCGCGGCGACGCGAGGCCTGGCTCTTCGGCCGCCTGCTCGGCAAGGACCTCATCCTGAGCAGGGTGGGCGCCCGCCTGGGCGCGCGGGGGGCCGCGGCCCCGGGGCGCATCGAGATCCTTTCGCGGGATGGGCTCGGCCGGGCCGTTCGCCCCCGCGTCCTGGTGGAGGGGCGGGTTCAGCCGTGGGCCCTGTCGCTGGCCCACTCCGACCGGTTCGTGCTGGTCATTTTCTGCGAGGAGCCCGGCGCCGCCGTGGGCGTGGATGTGGCGCCCATCCGGCCGCCGGGGGCGGGCTTCCTGGGCTTCTGGTTCACGCCACGGGAGCGCGCGTGGGTCCGCGCCCGGGCGAACCAGGGGCCCCGGCGCGCGGCGACCCTCTGGGCGGTGAAGGAGGCGTTCTACAAGGCGGTGAACGCGGGGGAGCGGTTCGCGCCGGGCCGGATCGAGGTCCGCGTGGACCGGCCCGGCCGGTACGCCGTCCGCCGCGAGGGTTCCCGGCCGGGAGGGCCCTGCGAGGTCCAGGTGGCCGCGGCGGGCGGTGAGGTCATGGCCGCCGTGCGGGTCGCGGGGCGGCCGGCGGCGGCCCCATGATCGACCTGACGGGCCGCGTCGCGCTGGTCACCGGCAGCTCCCGCGGCATCGGGAGGGCGTGCGCCGTCCGGCTGGCGGAGGCGGGGGCCGATGTCGTGGTCACCTATCTGACGGCGCGGTCCGCCGCGCAGGAGGTGGCGGAGGAGATCCAGGCCCTGGGGCGGCGCACGGCCGCCGTCAAGGTGGACGTGGGCGAGCCGGAGGACATCGCCTCCATGATCGAGTTCGTGAAGGACACCTTCGGCGCGCTGGACATCCTGGTCAGCAACGCCGCCACGGGGGGGTTCCGCCCCCTGCTGGCCACCACCCCGCGCCACTTCGAGGCGGCCATGAACGCCAACGCGCGCGCCCTCATCTTCCTGGTGCAGGCCGCCCTCCCCCTGCTGGAGCGGGGCCCGGGCCGCGCCAAGGTCATCGCCCTCTCGAGCCACGGCTCGCACCTGGCCCTGCCCCTCTACGGCCTCATCGGCAGCACCAAGGCGGCCCTGGAGAGCCTCACGCGGCACCTGGCGCTGGAGGTCGGCGGTCGGGGGGTGAACCTGAACGTGCTCCAGGCGGGGCTGGTGGAGACCGATTCGACGCGGCAGATCCCCCGCCACGAGGAGGTGTTCGCGCTGCGGCGGGCCAGGAGCATGGTGGGCGAGCGGCTCTTGCAGGTGCGGGATGTGGCCGACGCGGTGCTGTATCTGGCCAGCCCGCTCAGCGACATGGTGCAGGGGCAAACCCTCGTGGTCGACGGTGGGGCCGCGCTCCATGCCTGACGGAGGGACGCGAAGGGGATCCGTAACCCACATTATTCATGAGGCCGCTCGACACCCCCACCCTCTCCCTCAGCGAGGGAGAGGGACCAATTTTTGGTCCCCTCGCCCCCGGAGGGGGAGAGACTTCCTATGCGATTTGTCAAGAGGGTCCTGAGGGATACTCGATCCTCCTCACGGCGCCTGCCGAAGCTGGTGCCGGGCCATGGCGGCCAGGTGGCAGTTCTCGTCGTAGGGGACATGATCGCGCCACATCACGAACAGGATCTTCAGCCACTTGGCCCCCAGAGCGCGCAGGGCGTGGTTGTGCCGGTGCCCCCCGGCCCGCTGGCGGTCATAGTAGGCCCGCGCCCACTCACTGTGTTGGAGCGAGACGAGGGCGTACTGGTGGAGGGCCGCCCGCAGGCGCTTGTCGCAGGCGAAGCGGAAGCCGACGAGGAGCTGCTTGCCACTCCGCCGCGTGACGGGGACCGCCCCCCCGTGCGCCTGCAGGTGCTGCCAGGAGACCCACCGGCCCGGGGCATCCCCCAGCGCGGCCCAGAGGGTGGGCACCACGGTGCCGCGGGCCGCCGGCAGGGTGCGGGGGACCTCAGCCGCCGGCCAGGCCGCGAAAAAAGCCTCCACCGCCTTCCGGTACGCGGCCACCCCGGCGAGAGTGGCGTCCAGCTGCGCCAGGAGGACCCGGAGGAGCCGGGCTTTGGCCCGCACGACGTGCGCCGGCACCGGCAGCTGGGGCTGCTGGAGGAGGGGCCAGCGCGCGGCCGCCTCCGCGGCGGTCCACCGGTGGGCCCGGGCGAAGCGCTGCCACTGCTTCGGCGTCAGGGCCCGCAGCGCGTCCGGGGTCGGGTAGGCGGCGAGGAAGGCGCGGGCCCGCTGGGTCGTCAGGTCGTCGAAGAGCTCCAGGGGCTTGGGGTAGTACTCCTTCAGGGTCACCGTGAGCTGGTTGACGAGCCGGGTCTGCTGGCGGACGAGGCGGTCGGCGTCCCGGGTGAGCAGCTTGAGCTCCTGGGCGGGCTCCGAGCTCGGCCGCAGGGCCCGGAGGTGGGCGTGGTCGGTCCGGAGGAAGGCGGCCAGGACCTCGGCGTCGAAGGGATCGCTCTTGCTCGCGCTCGGCCGGAACCGGTCCCGCGCCCGGTCCAGGGCCTTGGGGTTCACCGGATAGACCACCCCTCCGTGGTCCAGGAGGAAGTCCACCAGCCGGCCGTCGGGGCGCTCCAGGGCAGCCCACAGCTCGCCCCCGGCCGCCCGCTGCTCGTCCAGCCACCGGCCGAAGTCCGCGAGGCCCTCGGCGGTGTGGGGCACGCGGCGGCGCAGGACCTCCGCGCCGGCGTCGTCCAGGACCACGACCGCGTGCTCGGTGTGCCCCCAATCTACCCCGATGTAGTAGCGCATGCTGCTGCCCTCCTCCCCGGGCGGTGCGGCCCCGGAGCGGGAACGGCCGGTTGCCCTTATACTGGTCCTCGGTGGGACCACTTCCTACTGAACCTTCGGCCGTTCTCTCGCTGGGCGGGACAGTCTCTCCCAGATCCTCGGGGGATCGGACAGGGTTGGTCCTCGGCCAGCGAGCTCCGTGGTCTTCTCCCTCGGGCCCTCATAGTACCTCGGGGTTCCTCTGATGCCCCCAAGGTAATATAAGGGACAGGGTGAGGGGGCGCCGCGCTACAGGTTGCCGCGCTTTGGGAACAGCCTAGGTAAAAACTCATTGCTGTAGATGTCCTTGGCCGGCATGGTGGAGGGATCGATGTTGCGCGGCTTCAGGCTGAAGTCGCGCGT
>DASPOZ010000122.1:0-7191 GCA_035625755.1 Candidatus Sulfotelmatobacter sp. | reverse complement strand
GCTTTTCCGTCTTGATATTCGAGTTCCCGATGAACTGGACCGCACGGACGCCCGGCTTCTCGGTGAGGATGTAAGTGAGTTTCAGGCCGCCTTCGAACACCTCGGCCTCCACCACCACGTCATCGAAGAAGCCGAAGGCGTAGAGCGCCTTCACGTCCTCCCGCACCTTGTCCGGCGAGTAGGGTTCCCCCACCCGGGTCCCCAGGCGGAGGCGCACCGTCCCCTCCTCCACGCGGCGGGCCCCCCGGATGTCGATCTGACGCACGATGGCCCCCTCCGCGCCCCCCTGCGCCCGGGCCGGCGGCGCGGCCGAGAGCGGGAGGCCCAAGAGCAGCGCCGCCGCGGCGGCGAAGGTCCACACGGCACGAGACCGGGCACAGGCGGGCATAGTTGGGATCCCCAGGCACCTGGCAACCGTGGGACGATATCACACCCCCGGCGAGCCACCAAGCGGAAAGCACCCACGGCAGGGTGGGGGCGTACGGCGCGGCGCGACGGGCCGTCCCGCAGGCCGGGAAGGCCGGGAGGCTGGAGGCGCGGGAGGGCGGCCCGGCTACCGAGGCGCCTCAAGGAGGTTCTCGCTCTCGAAGGCGAGCCCCTGGTCGGTGTTGCGGATGCGGATGCTCCCCCCGCCCGGGAACCGTCCCTTCAGCACCTCCTCCGCCAGCGCGTCCTCCACGTGGCGCTGGATGGCGCGGCGGAGGGGACGGGCGCCGAAGTTGGGGTCGTACCCCTCGTTGATGAGAAACTCCTTGGCCGCTTCATCGATGAGGAGCTGGATCTTCTTCTCGCTGAGCTGCCCCTGCAGGCGGTCCAGCATCAGGTCCACGATGCGCTTCAGGTGGTCCTTGGTGAGCTGGTGGAACACGATCACCTCGTCCACCCGGTTGAGGAACTCTGGGTTGAAGACCCGCTTCAGCTCGCCCAGGACCGTATCCTTCATCTTGCCGTAGGTGACCTCCTGGTCCCCGCCGACGGTGAAGCCCAGGCTGGTGTGCATCCCGATCTGCCGGGCGCCCACGTTGGACGTCATGATGAGGATGGTGTTCTTGAAGTCCACGACGCGGCCGTAGCTGTCCGTCAGCCGGCCGTCCTCCAGGATCTGGAGCAGGAGGTTGAAGACCTCGGGGTGGGCCTTCTCGATTTCGTCCAGGAGCACCAGGGAGAAGGGCCGGCGGCGCACCTTCTCGGTGAGCTGCCCGCTGTCATCGTACCCGATGTAGCCCGGGGGGGCCCCGATGAGGCGGGACGTGGAGAAGCGCTCCATGTATTCCGACATGTCGATGCGGACGACGGCGTCCTCGGTGCCGAAGAGGAACTCGGCCAGGGCCTTGGCCAACTCGGTCTTCCCCACGCCCGTGGGGCCCAGGAAGATGAAGGAGCCCACCGGCCGGTTGGGGTTCTTGATCCCGGCGCGGGACCGGCGGATGGCCCGGCTGACGGCCTTGATGGCCTCCTCCTGGCCCACCACCCGCTTGGCCAGCTCCTGCTCCATGCGGACCAGCTTGCTGGATTCCTCCTCCTCGATCTGGGTCAGCGGGATGCCGGTCCACTTGGAGACGATGTAGGCGATGTCCTCGGCGCTGACCACGGTCCGTTCCTTGGCCCGCCCCTCCTTCCACTGGGTCTTCCGCTCCTCCAGTTCGGCGCGCTGGCGGCGCTCGGCGTCCCGCAGCCGGGCCGCCACCTCGAAGGCCTGGGTCCGGATGGCGTCCTCCTTCTGCGCCCGGAGGCGCTCCACCTCGTTCTCCATCTCCCGCAGGTCGGCGGGGAGCATGAGGGTCTTCAGGCGGGCGCGGGAGCCGGCCTCGTCGATGACGTCGATGGCCTTGTCGGGCAGGTAGCGGTCCGCGATGTAGCGTTGCGAGAGGCGGGCGGCCGCCTGCACCGCCTCATCGGTGATGATGGCCTGGTGGTGCGCCTCGTACCGGTCCTTGATCTCGCGCAGGATGCGGATGGTCTCGTCCACGCTGGGGGGGCCCACCATGATGGCCTGGAAGCGGCGTTCCAGGGCCCGGTCCTTCTCGATGTACTTCCGGTACTCGTCCATGGTGGTGGCGCCGATGCATTGGAGCTCGCCGCGGGCCAGGGCCGGCTTCAGCATGTTGCTGGCGTCGATGGCCCCCTCGGCCGCGCCGGCGCCCACCAGGGTGTGCAGCTCGTCGATGAACAGGATGATGGTGTTGGATCCCTGGATCTCCTTGATGACGGCCTTGAGGCGTTCCTCGAATTGGCCCCGGTACTTGGTCCCGGCCACCATGCCGGCCAGGTCGAGCTGGATCACGCGCTTGCGCAGCAGCGTCTCCGGCACGTTGGAGCCGACGATGCGCTGGGCCAGCCCCTCCACGATGGCCGTCTTGCCCACCCCCGCCTCGCCGATCAGGACCGGGTTGTTCTTGGTCCGCCGGGACAGGATCTGGATCACGCGTTCGATCTCCGTCTCGCGCCCGATGACCGGGTCCAGCTTGTCCTGGCGCGCCAGGGCCGTGAGGTCCACGCCGAACTCGTCCAAAGCCGGGGTGCGGGTGCTGGCCGTGGTCTTGGAGGCCTGCTCCCCCAGCAGCTCCTGGGCCTGGGCCTTGGCGGCGGCCACGCTCACGCCGAAGTCCCGCAGCACCAGCGAGGCGATCCCCTCCCCCTCGCGGATCAGGCCCAGCAGGAGGTGCTCGGTGCCGATATAGTTGTGCCCCAGGGAGCGGGCCTCGGAGATGGCGTACTCCAGGACCTTCTTGGCCTGGGGGGTGAACGGGATCTCGCTGCCGGGGCTGAACTCGTTGCCCACGGCCACGATCTTCTCGATCTCGGTCTTCACCGCCGCGATGTTCACGTTGAGCTTCTTCAGGATCGCGACGGCCAGCCCGTCCCCCTCGCGGATCAGGCCCAGCAGGAGGTGCTCGGTGCCGACGAAGTTGTGCCCCAACCGGATGGCCTCCTCCCGCGCCAGGATGATGACCTTCCGGGCCCGCTCGGTGAATCGCTCGAACATGACGTCTGCTCCTCGAGGTGCCGTGCTGCGTCGCTGGGCTGCCCCGCCCGGCCCGGGACGGGGGCGGACGTCGCCCGCCGCCTACGCCGGGGGCGGCCCGGCCGTGGGCCTGGGGGCGCCGCCGGGGGGAGGGGGAGGGGCCAGCCGGCCGTCCTCCATGCGCACCACCCGGTCCGCCCGCCGGGACAGGGATTCGTTGTGGGTCACCATCACCACCGTGAGCTCCCGCTCCCGGTTGAGTTGCCGCAGGAGGTCGAAGACGCCCTCCCCCGTCTTGCTGTCCAGGTTGCCGGTGGGCTCGTCCGCCAGGAGGATGTCCGGCCTCGCGGCCAGGGCCCGCGCGATGGCCACCCGTTGCTGCTCCCCGCCCGAGAGCTCGGCGGGGCCGTGCCGCAGCCGGTCCCCCAGCCCCACGGCCTGGAGCAGGCCCTCGGCCTGCCCCCGGGCCTCGGCGGCGCCGTGCCGCCCGATCAGCAGCGGGAGCATGACGTTCTCCAGGGCCGTGAACTCCGGCAGCAGATGGTGGAACTGGAACACGAACCCCACGGTCCGGTTCCGGAAGCGGGCCAAGGCCTCCTCGGAGAGGTCCCCCAGCAGCAGCCCGCCGTACGCCACCACCCCCGCCGAGGGCCGCTCCAGGGCCCCCAGCAGGTGCAGCAGCGTGCTCTTGCCGGCCCCCGAGGGGCCCACCACGGCCACGAACTCGCCGCGGGCCACCGCCAGGTCGATGCCCTTGAGCACCTCCAGGCGCTCCGCCCCCACCGTGAAGGTTTTACGGAGACCCTGGGTCCGCAGCAGCTCCGCCATCACCCAACGCGGAATGCGGGATGCGGAATGCGGAATAGGCAGCAATGGTGCGGAGCCCCGCAGGGCACGGCCGGTCCGCCCGGGGCGGCATTCCGCATTCCGCGTTCCGCATTCCGCATTGGCTCAGCCGTACCGGATGGCCGCCACGGGATCGAGCCGGGCCGCCTTCCACGAGGGGTAGAGGGTGGCCAGAAAGCTCAAGGTCAGCGAGGCCGCCACCACCCACGCCACATCCCAAGGCCGAACCTGAATGGGAAGGACGCCCAGGAAATAGACGTCCCCTTTGAGGGGGACGATATGGTAGGTCACCTGCAGATAGCAGAGGAACCCGCCCAGCACCGCCCCCAGCAGCGTCCCCACCGCGCCGATAATCACCCCCTGGACCATGAAGATCCGCATGATCCCCCGCCTGGTGGCCCCCATGGACTTGAGGATGCCGATGGCCGCCCCCTTATCCATCACTCCCATGATGAGGGTGCTCAGGATGTTGAAGGCCGCGACCAATACGATGAATATGAGGATGACGAACATCGCCAGCTTCTCCAGCTGGAGCGCGGCCCAGAGGTTCCGGTTCATCTGCAGCCAGTCCCGGCTGTAGTAGGGGAAGCCGAGGCGCGTCTGGATGGCCCGCGCCACGGCGGCGGCCCGGTCCACGTCGTCCACCTTCACCTCGATGCCCGAGACCGCCGTCCCCATCTGGAACAGACGCTGGGCCGTCGCCAGGGTGACCACGGCCATCCCCGCATCGTACTCGTGCATGCCCACGTCGAAGATGCCCCCCACGGTGAACGGGCGCAGCCGCGGGGCCAGCCCGAAGGGCGTGAGGATCGTCCCCTGGGGCGAGATCACGATCACCGGGTCCCCCACGCGGACGCCCAGGTTGGCCGCCAGGACGCGGCCCAGCAGGATCGCGTCCGGCGCCAGCCGCAACCCGCCGCCCTCCCGCTGCAGGAGGCGGGGATCGGTCTCCTTGATGGCGTGGGGCAGATCCATCACCGGGCCCACCCCCTCCAGGTCCATCCCCCGCAGCACGGCGCCCACGGCCGTTCGCGAGGCCGAGAGCATGACCTGGTGAAAGGTGAAGGGCACGGCCCCGGCCACCCCGGGCGTGGCCCGGACCTCGCGCAGCACCCGGTCGGGGTCGTCCAGCCCCCGCTCGCCGAACTTCAGGACCCAGATGTGCGCGTTGACCCCCAGGATCTTGGCCCGTAGGTCCCGCTCGAACCCGCTCATGACGGCCAGCACCACCAGGAGGGCCATCACCCCCACGGCCACGCCGCCGATGGAGATCCAGGTGATGAGCGAGAGGAACCGCTGCCCGCGCCGCGCCTTCAGGTAGCGGAGGCCGATGACCAGTTCGTAGGGCATGGGGCTACCGCCCCCTGCCCTGCGACGCGGCGCCGGACGCCGCGCCGGGGACTCCCCCGGCCGGCGCCCCCCCGCGGGACACGTCCTCCCGGTCCCGGAGGGTCCCCCGAGGCGCCACGGGTTTCACGTCGGCCTCGCAAAGGTCCTCGCCCAGGTCCGTCGCGCGCTGGGGGCCGGGCCGCAGGAGGGGGAACAGGATCACCTCGCGGATGGAGGCCGCGTCCGCCAGCAACATCACCAGGCGGTCGATCCCGATCCCCTCCCCGGCCGCCGGCGGCATCCCGAACTCCAGGGCCCGCAGGAACTCCTCGTCCACGGCCTGGGCCTCGTCGTCCCCACGCAGGCGCCGGCGGAGCTGGTCCTCGAACCGGGCCCGCTGCTCGGCGGGATCGTTCAGCTCCGAATAGGCGTTGGCCACCTCCATGCCGGCCACGTAGAGCTCGAAGCGCTGCACCAGGCGCGGGTCCTTCTCGCTGCGCTTGGCCAGGGGCGAAACCTCCAGGGGGAAGTCGGTGATGAAGGTGGGGGCGATCAGGTGCGACTCCACCCGCCGCTCGAACAGCTCCCCCAGGATCTTCCCCCAGCCCCAGAACTCCGGGCAGGCGATGCCCTCCCGCGCCGCCGCCGCCTTGAGGCCGTCCATGTCCCCGTCCGCCGCGCGCGCTACCAGGCCCTCCACGTCCGCCAGGCCGCCGATGCGCCCCAGGGCCTCCAGGAACGGGACGCGCGGGTAGGGCGGCGCCAGATCGATGGGGCGTCCCTGATAGGTGAGGCGGGTCCCGCCGAGGACCTCCCGGGCGACCTCCGGAAGGAGGGCCTCCGTGAGGTCCATGAGGTCGTGGTAGTCGGCGTAGGCCTGGTAGAACTCCAGCATGGTGAACTCGGGGTTATGCTGCGTGGAGACCCCCTCGTTCCGGAAATTCCGATTGAGCTCGAACACCCGGTCCAGCCCGCCCACCAGGCAGCG
Organism: Candidatus Sulfotelmatobacter sp.; assembly: GCA_035625755.1. GTDB lineage: Bacteria > Methylomirabilota > Methylomirabilia > Methylomirabilales > DASPOZ01 > DASPOZ01. The sequence continues at coordinate 1,063 of DASPOZ010000122.1, read as the reverse complement.
CTTCAGGTACAGCTCCGGGGCCACCCGCAGGAAGAGGGGCAGGTCCAGGGCGTTGTGGTGCGTGGCGAACGGCCGGGCGGCCGCCCCCCCGGCGATCCCCTGCATCATGGGGGTCTCCACCTCGAGGAAGCCGCGGGCCTTCAGCCCCCGCCGCAGGGCGTCCACGGTGGCGGATCGCCGGCGGAACACCTCCACCACCTCGGGGTTCGCCAGCAGGTCCAGTTCGCGCTGGCGGTAGCGCGTCTCCACGTCGGCGAGTCCGTACCACTTGTCCGGCAGGGGTCGGAGGGCCTTGGCCAGGAAGGCCGCCCGCTCCACGCGCACGGTCAACTCCCCCGTCTTGGTCCGGAACAGGTGCCCCTCCACGCCCACGAAGTCCCCGCGGTCCCAAAACCGGACGCGGCGGTAGGCCTCGTCCCCCATGGCGTCCTGCCGCAGGTAGATCTGGAGGCGGCCGGACCCGTCCCGCAGGTGGGCGAAGGTCGCCTTCCCCATGGCTCGGATGGCATCGAGGCGCCCGGCCACGGCCACCGAGATCCCCTCCACCTCCGGCTCCGGCGCAGCCCCGTGGGAGGCCACCACCTCGCCCAGGGTCGCGGTCACGGCGAACTTGCTCGGGTAGACAGCCACGCCCTGCTCCCGGAGTTCCTGGAGCTTGCGGCGCCGCTCCCGTGCCTGTTCGCTGAGGGTTTCCACCGTGGCTCCGAACGTCTAAGTAGGCAGTATATGGGCCGTTCCGGGGAGAGTCAAGGAGAAGGAGAGGTCCCCCCGCCCTTGCTGAGGAGGAAGGCCTCCAGGAAGCCGTCGATCCTCCCGTCCAGGACGGCCTGCACGTTCCCGTCCTCGTGCCCCGTCCGGTGGTCCTTGACCAGCTGGTAGGGGGCCAGGACGTAGGACCGGATCTGGCTCCCGAACCCGATGGTCATCTTGTCCCCCTCCAGCTTGGCCATCTCCTCGTCCCGCTGGCGGCGGTAGACGTCATACAGGCGGGCCCGCAACACCTTCATGGCGGTGGCCCGGTTCTTGTGCTGGGATCGTTCGTTCTGGCAGCTCACCACGATGC
>DASPOZ010000121.1:0-15066 GCA_035625755.1 Candidatus Sulfotelmatobacter sp. | reverse complement strand
GCCCCCGCCCCGCGCGCCGGCAAGGCCGCCGGCCGCCGGGCCGCCCGGCGCCGCTGACCGATCCATGGTGCCCGGCGTCCCGCAGGACCGCCTGCGCCAGTGGCTCCGCCGGATGCTCCTGATCCGGCGGTTCGAGGAGCGCCTGGTCCTCCTCACCAAGTCCGGCCACGGGTTCGGCCACTTCCACCTGTACATCGGGCAGGAGACCACCGGCGTCCCCGCCATCGACCTCCTGCGCCCCGACGACTTCCTGGCCACCACCCACCGGAACCACGGCCACCTGCTGGCCCGCGGCGCGGACCCCGGCCGGCTGCTGGCCGAGATCATGGGCAAGGCCTCCGGCTACTGCAAGGGCAAGAGCGGCACCCTCCACGCCAGCGTGCGCGAACTGGGATTCCTCACCACCTCGGCCATCGTGGGCGGGGTGGTGCCCGTGGCCACGGGCGGCGGCTTCGCCGCCAAACAGCGCGGGACAACCCAGGTCAGTCTCTGCTGCTTCGGCGACGGCGCCATCGAGGAGGGCGCCTTCTTCGAGGCCCTGAACATCGCCGCCCTCTGGAAGCTCCCCGTCATCTACCTCTGCGAGAACAACAGCTTCGAGGCCCTGGGACAGCAGGCGGGCGAGTACCCCACGTCCATCATCAGCGCCACCGACCTCTCGGAGATCCCCAGGCCGTTCCGCGTGCCCTGCGTGGCCGTGGATGGGACCGACGTGGCCGCCGTCTATGCCGCCTTCGGCGAGGCCGCGGCCCGCGCCCGGGCCGGCGGCGGCCCCTCCTTCATCGAGGCGCGCACGGTCCGCTGGCCGGGCAGCCGGCCCCTCTGGCCCGAGCTCCTCACCGGGGAGACCGACCTGGCCATGGCCTGGGACGAGACCGGGATCCCCCAGAGCTATCCCGAGTGGCACCGCCGCCAGGACGGGCTTCTGCGGTTCGTCCGCGAGGTGCTGGGCGCGCGGCTGGCGGATCGGGGCGAGGTGCTGGCCCTCGATGCCGAGGCCAAGGACGCCGTGGAGCGCGCCGTGGGGTTCGCCCTGGCCAGCCCCGAGCCCGCCGCCGCCGCCGCCCTCGAGGACGTGTTCGCCCCCTGACGCCGGGAGGCTACCGCTCGTGAGGAGTGAGGCGTGAGGGGTGAGGGGATCGCCTTTTCGCCTCACGCCTAACGGCGGCCGCGCCGTCGCGGCCGCAACGAGGTGCCGGTGCGCGAGATCACGTACGCCGAGGCGATGGTGGAGGCCCTGGCCGAGGCGATGCGCGCGGACGACCGCGTGAGCCTCATCGGATCATACTTCCTTGGCCTCAGCCCCCGTCGCACCCTCCTGGAGGCGCTCCGCCGGGAATTCCCCACCCGTGTGTGGGACCCGCCGACCGCGGAGCTGGGTGCCTGCGGGGTGGGGATCGGCGCCGCCCTCGCCGGCCTGCGCCCCATCGTGGACGTGGGCACGGGGGCCTTCATCTTCCAGGCCTGGCCGCAGGTGGTGAACGAGGCGGCCCCCGCCCGCTACATGTCCGGCGGGCAGTTCAGCGTCCCCGTGGTGTTCCACCTGCTGCACGGGATCCGGGGGCGGGGCGCCGCCCAGCACTCCCACAGCCCCCAGGCCCAGCTCTGGAACAACCCCGGCCTGGAGATCATGCTCCCCGCCTCCCCCGCCGACGTGAAGGGCCTCCTGCGCAGCGCCGTGGCCAGCGACAACCCGACGGTCTTCGTGGACCACGTGCGGCTCTTCGAGATGAAGGGGCCGGTGCCGGAGGGCGAGTACCGCATCCCCTTCGGCGTGGCCGACGTGAAGCGGTCGGGCCGGGACGTGACGCTGGTGGCCACCTCCTTCCTGGTCTCCCGCAGCCTGGCCGCCGCCGAGGCCCTGGCCCGCGACGGCATCGACGTGGAGGTGGTGGACCCCCGCACGCTGGTCCCGCTGGACGAGGCCGCCATCCTGGCCTCGGTGCGCAAGACGGGGCGGCTGGTGGTGGTGGACGAGTGCCACCGCCGCTGCGGGGTGGCCGCCGAGATCGCGGCCCTGGTGGCCGAGCAGGCCTTCGGCGGCCTGAAGGCCCCCATCCGCCGCGTGGCCACGGCCGACGTGCCGATCCCCTTCAGCCCCACGCTGGAGGCCGCCATCGAGCCCACGCAGGACAAGATCGAGGCCGCCGTGCGCGCCGTCGTGGCGTGAGGGCCGCGGCGCGAGCGGGATCCGCGGCGCGGCGGCACAGGCAGGGGCGATGACCTTCTGGCTCATCCAGGCGTTCAACGGCGTCTCCCTGGGCATGCTCCTGTTCCTCCTGGCCGCGGGCCTCTCCCTCATCTTCGGCCTGATGGGCATCATGAACCTGGCCCACGGATCGTTCTACGTCCTGGGCGCCTACGTGGCCGTGAGCGTGGTGGGGGCCACGGGCAGCTTCCTCTTCGGTTTGGCCGCGGCCACGGCCGCCGTGGCCGCCGTGGGCTCCGGCCTGCACCGCGGGCTCCTGCACCGGTTCCACGGCCGGGAGCTGGCGCAGGTGCTCCTCACCTTCGGGGTCCTCTTCATCGTGTCCGACGTCACCGTCTGGATCTGGGGCGGGAACCCCCGGAGCCTCCCCAAGCCGGCCTTCCTGGGTGGCTCGCTCCAGGTGGGAACGCTCACCTTCCCGACCTACCGGTTCCTGGTCATCGCCGTGGGGCTGGCCGTGGCCGCGGCCCTCTGGCTCTTCCAGGAGCGCACGCCCTACGGGGCGGCCGTGCGGGCCGGCGTGGACGACGAGGAGATGGCGCGGGGCGTGGGCATCCACACGCCGCGGCTGTTCACCGGCGTCTTCGCTTTGGGGGCGTTCCTGGCGGGGCTGGGGGGCGTTATCGGCGGCCCCTTCGTGGGGGTGTACCCGGGCGCGGACTTCGAGATCCTCCTGCTGGCCCTGGTGGTGGTGATCATCGGCGGCCTGGGGAGCCTGCGCGGGGCCTTCGTGGCCAGCCTGCTGGTGGGCCTGCTGGACAACCTGGGCAAGGCCCTGTTCCCCGACCTGGCCCTCTTCACCATCTTCGCCCCCATGGCCGTCCTCCTGGCCGTGCGGCCCACCGGCCTCTTCGGGCGGACATGAGTCGCGCGGCGGGACCCGCCCTCGGCGGCGCGGCCCTCCTGGGCGTGGCGGCGGCGCCGTGGCTCCTCTCATCCTACTCCGTCGGCCTGCTCACCCAGGCGCTCATCTACGCCATCTTCGCCATGAGCCTGGACCTCTTGCTGGGCTACACGGGCCTCCCCTCCCTGGGGCACGCGGCGTACTTCGGGGTGGCGGCCTACACCCTGGGCCTGCTCGCGCTGCGGGCGGGCCTGAGCTTCTGGGCCGCCCTACCCTGGGCGCTGGCTGCTGCGGCCGGCGTCGGGGCCCTCTTCGCCCTCCTGGCGGTGCGGGCGCGAGGCGCCTACTTCCTGATGATCACCCTCGCCCTGGGGCAGGTCCTGTGGGGGACCGCCTTCCGCTGGCGATCGCTGACGGGGGGCGAGGACGGAATCTCCGGCCTTCCGCGCCCCGCCCTCCGAGCCTGGGCGCCGCCGGCAGGTCCCGCCGGCTATCACCTCTTCGTGCTGGCCGTGTTCCTGGTGGCGGCGCTGGCGCTCGCCATCCTCGTGCGGTCGCCCTTCGGCCTGGCCCTCAAAGGCATCCGGGCCAGCGAGTCGCGGATGGAGGCCCTGGGCTACAACGTGTGGCTGTACAAGTACCTGGCCTTCGTCTTGGCCGCCGCGCTGGCCGGCCTGGCCGGAACCCTCTTCGGCGCCTACACCGGGTTTGTGAGCCCCGCCGATCTCAGCATCGTCACCTCGGCCAGGGCCCTGTTGATGGTCATCCTGGGCGGCGCCGGCACGCTGGCGGGGCCGGCCGTGGGCGCCGGGGCCATCCTGTTGCTGGAGAGTTGGGTGAGCACCCAATTGGAGCGCTGGCTGTCCGTCCTGGGGGCCGTCTACATCCTGGTGGTCGTCTTCTGCCCGCACGGGCTGGTGCGGTTGTTCCGGCCCGCACGGGGCGGGCGGGCGGCGGCGTGAGGCCCCTGGAGGTCCAGCGGCTGGCCAAGAACTTCGGCGGATTGGCGGCGCTCCGGGACGTCTGCCTGGCCCTGGAACCCGGCGAGCGGCGCGCCCTCATCGGCCCCAACGGCGCGGGGAAGACCACCCTCTTCAATCTGATCAGCGGCGTGCTGGCGCCCTCGGCAGGTAGCATCCGGCTGTTCGGGCGAGACGTCACTGGCCACTCGGTGCACCGGCGGGCGATCCTGGGGCTGGGGCGCACGTACCAGGTCAACAACCTGTTTCACGATCTCACCGTGTTCGAGAACCTGCTCCTGGGCGTGCAGGCGGCGGCCCCCGCCCGGTTCGCCATGCACCGCCCGGCCCGGACCTATCGCCCCCTGGTGGCACGGGCCGAGGAGCTGCTCCGCGCATGGGGCCTCTGGGACGCCCGCGACGTGCCGGTATGGGAACTCTCCTACGGCGTGCAGCGGCAGGTGGAGATCGTCCTGTCCCTGGCGCGGGCCCCCCGACTGCTTCTGTTGGACGAGCCCACGGCCGGGCTCTCCCCGGGCGAGCGGGCGGCGGTGGGATCCATGCTCCGCCGCCTGGCCCGGGAAACCGCCCTGCTGCTCATCGAGCATGACATGGACGTGGCCTTCGAGGTGGCCGAGACCATCACGGTCCTGCACGAGGGGGAAGTGCTGGCCCAGGGGGCCCCGGCCGCCATCAAGGCCGACCCGCGGGTCCGCGAGATCTACTTGGGCACGGAGAAGATCTATGGATCGAACGGGTGAACGCTTTGGGAGGAAGGAGATCGCCATGTGCCGCACGCGTCGACCCCTGGGGATCAGCGCAGCGCTGGGCGCCACGGCCTGGGCCCTGGCCGGGCTCCTGATCCCCGGCCCGGCCCCGGCCCAGAGGCCCCCCGTCAAGGTGGGCCTGCTTTACTCTACCACCGGGGTGTACGCCGGGCCATCCCGGGACGGCATCAACGGGTTCAAGCTGGCCTTCGACGAGGTCAACAACGAGGTCGCCGGGCGCAAGGTGGAGGTCATCATCGAGGACGACCAGGCCCAGCCCGCCGTGGCGCTGACCAAGACGCGCAAGTTGGTGGAGAGGGACCGGGTGAACGTCCTGGCTGGGATCATCTGGAGCCCCAACGCCGTGGCCGTCCGGGACTACGTGCACGAGAGCAAGGTGCCCCTCGTCATCAGCGAGGGCGCGGCGCGCGTCCTGACGCAGGAGCGGCGGAGCCCCTACATCTTCCGTTCCTCCTTCGCCGGCGCCCAGATGACGCGCCCCTTCGGCGCCTACGCGTGCAAGGCCCTGGGCTACAAGAAGGTGGCGGTCATCGGATTCGACAGCGTCTTCGGCCGCGAGGAGGCCGATGCCTTCGAGACCGGCTGCAGCGAATCCGGAGGGAAGGTGGTGCTCAAGGTCTTCCCGCCCGTGGAGACGGCGGATTTCGGTACCTACCTGGCACAGGTGGCCGCCGCATCGCCCGACGCCGTGTGGGCCATCTGGAGCGGCGCCGCCGCCATCCGCTTCCACCAGCAGTACAAGGAATTCGGCCTGAAGGGGAAGTTCCCGCTCATCGGCTTCGGCGCCCTGGTGGACGACGCCGTGCTGCGGGCCGTGGGGGATACCGCCCTGGGCGTCGTCACCAACTACTTCTATGTGACGACCCTCGACCTCCCCGAGAACCGGCGCTTCGTCCAGGCCTATCGCCAGAAGTACGGGGAGGAACCGGGGATCTTCGCCAACGGCGGCTACATGGCCGCCCGGGTCATCCGCGAGGCGGCGGCCCCCATCAACGGGGACGTGGAAAACACACCCAAGTTCCTGGAGGCCCTGCGGAAGGTCCACTTCGACAGCCCGCGGGGCCCCTTCCGCCTGGACCCCTACCAGAACCCCATCGAGAACGTGTACATTCAGAAGGTGGACCGGGTGGGGGGGAAGGTGGCCAACGTCGTGGTGGACACGCTCAGGGACGTGGAGCAGTACTGGCCCAAGGGAAAACCCCAGCCGTAGGCACCCTCCGGGTCCGGCCTCGCCGGAGCTCATGGGGCGCCTGCCAGGCCCGGCTGCGCCCTGGTATGTGGTATACTGTAGCGGGCGAACGAAGAGCGATGCGAGGGGGTGCGAGGTTGGCGCTGCGGCAGATGGCGGGCGTGGGAGCCATGGGGGGAGCCCTCGCCTTGGCGCTGGCCGTCTCGGGGGCCAACCTCCGGACGCCGGCCGCCGAGGGCCAGCAATCCGGAGCCCTCTCCGGCCAGCTCCTGGTGGCCACGCCGGAGATGAACGATCCCCGCTTCACCCACACCGTCATCTACATGGTGCAGCATGACGCGGGCGGGGCCATGGGCCTCATCGTGAACCGGCCGTTCAAGGAAATCCCCATCGCCCTCCTGCTGGATCGCCTCGGGCTGGAGGGCAAGGGAGCCGGCGGCTCGATCCGGATGCATTTCGGGGGCCCGGTGGATCCGGAGCAGGTCTTCATCCTGCACACGGCCGACTTCAAGACCGGGGAGACCCACGTGCTCGGGAACGGGATCGCCGTAACGGCACCGCCCGCGATCCTCCGCGCCATCGGCGCCGGCGCCGGCCCACGCCGGTCCCTCCTCGCCCTGGGCTACGCCGGCTGGGCCCCCGGCCAGCTCGAGGGGGAAATCCAGGTCGGGGCCTGGGTCAGCGTCCCCGCCGACGCCGCGCTGGTCTTCGACGACACGTATGACACCAAGTGGGAACGCGCCATGGCCCGGCGGAAGATCGACCTCTAGTCCCCGGCCAGGTCCCTCTTCCTCCGGGGTGTCCCGTGGGCGAAACCCGCGTTGACCTGCATCACCTCCTCGAGGACCTGCGCGACGCCTACCCGGCCGCCCTGGAAGAGACCATCCTCACCGAGATGGTCGCCAACTCGCTAGATTCGGGGGCAAGCCGCATCCGCATCACCGCGGATCCCGTCACCAGCACCCTCGCCCTGCTGGACGATGGCTCCGGCATGCAGCGCCGGGAGCTGGCCCGGTACCACGATCTCGCCGCCAGCGCCAAGGTGCGCGGCGAGGGCATCGGGTTCGCCGGGGTGGGCATCAAACTCGGCCTGCTCGCCTGCGAGGCGGTCCTGACCGAAACCCGCCGGGGCAAGACCCACGTGGCCACGCGCTGGCATCTGGCCTCACGCCACCGCGCCCCCTGGAAGTGGACGCCTCCGCCGGGCCTGGTGGAGGAACGGGGGACCGCGGTGCGCCTCATCCTCCGGAACGCCCTCTCGCTCCTCTTGGATGCCGGCTTCCTGGAAGGGACGCTGCGCCGCCAGTACCAGCCGCTCCTCGACCCCGCCTTCGACGAGATCCTCGCGCCTACCTACCCCCGCGGCATCCGTCTCGAGGTCAATGAACGTGTGCTGGAAAGGGAGGGGCGGGTGGCGGCCGAATCCGCCCCGCTCGAAGTGCGGCTGGCGCGCAAGCGGAAGCCCTCAGCGGTGGGCTATCTGGTCCGGGAAACCCTGCCGCTGCCGGAGGACCGTCGCGGGGTGGCCATCAGCACTTTAGGGAAGGTGATCAAGAGAGGTTGGGACTGGCTAGGCGTGACGCCGGAAGCGCGCGACCGGATCGGTGGCCTCATCGAGGCCCCCGCCCTGGCCGCGTGCCTCACCTTGAACAAGGGCGACTTCATCCGCGTCGGGGCGCGAGGGGCGATCTACCTGGCGTATCGCAAGGCCATCCAGGAGGCGGTCTCCCGCCAGCTGACCGCCTGGGGCGACGTGCGCGAGGCGGCCGTGGAGGCGCGCCGCCGCGTGGTGCGGCCTCTGGAGCGCGACCTCGAGCGCGTGCTCTTGGATCTCGCCGAGGCTTTCCCGCTGCTGGTCTCGCTGGTTGAACGGCGCGCCGGGGGGCAGAAGCGGCTGCCCATGGGGCGGGGCGAGGCATCGGCGGGAGGATATGCCCCTACCCTCACGGCGGCCCCCCCGGCCACCGTCGCGGACGGCGGAGCGACGGAAGGAGGCCCTGCGGGGCCGCCCGCTGAGGCGGCGATGCAGGGAGAGGGGGAGTCGCCGAGCCCGACGCCCGCGCCGGGGCCCCCGGCCAGCGGGCCGCCACTCCCCGAGGGCCGGGGTCCCCAACGCCCGCAGCGCTATGGGCTTGGCATCCAGTTCGAGTCCCGCTCCGACGACCTCGAGCTGGGCCGCTTGGTGGAGTCCACGGTGTTCGTCAACGACGCACACCCCGCCTACCGCCGCGCCGTCGCGTCCCGCTCCGAAGGCTACCATATCGCGCTGGCCGTGGCGCTGGCGCTTGCCCCCTTGGCGGCCGAGGCGGCCAGCGAGCACGAATTCGTGACCGCCTTCCTCACCCGCTGGGGAGAGGCCCTCGACCGCCGCAAGGGAGGGCCTCGCCACAGGCGATAGCCGGCGCCAGCCCCCGCACCGCCTGGAGCCCATTGGCGCATATCCCACCCATCGCCCGACAGTCCCCGAACGAGTCCATCACGTCTCGCTCGGCTCGAGCCCGAAGGCCTCGGCCAGCAGCTCGTAGGACCGCAGACGGGCCTTGCCGTCGTGCGTGATGCTGACGATAACGAACTCGTCCACGCCGTACTCGGTCCCCAGCGCCAGCAGGCGGCCCCTGACCTGCTCCGGCGTGCCGGCGATGGTGCGTTGGCGGGTGTGCTCCACGATGGCCCGCTCCCGCTCGCTGTAGGGGTAGCCCTCCGCCTCCGCGGCCGAGGGGTAGGCGCCGGACCGACCGGTATAGAGCCACAGGAGGAAGAGTTCGCGGCTGAGGGCCAGCCGCCGCGCCTCCGCCTCCGTGTCCGCGCACACGACGAAGACGGCCACGCTGGCCCGGGGCGCCCCCAGGGACGGCGAGGGGCGGAACTGCCTGGCGTAGGCCCGCGTCACCTGCGCCCCGCCCTCGTTGTTGATGAAGTGGGCGAAGGAGAAGGCGGTGCCGAGGTGCGCGGCGATGGCGGCGCTCTGGTCGCTGGATCCGAGGAGCCACAGCTCCGGCGCCCCCGGCCCGTCCGGCATGGCCCGCACGCCGGCGAACTGGTGGCCGGGGTCGAGACGATTGTGGAGGAAGCCCATCAGGTCGGCCACCTGCTGGGGGAAGTGCTCGAGGCCTGGCCTCTCCATCCCGTGGGCCAGGGCCCGGGCCGTGCGCTGATCCGTCCCGGGCGCCCGGCCAATGCCCAGGTCGATGCGGCCGGGGAACAGGGTCTCCAACATGCGGAAGTTCTCGGCCACCTTGAGCGGGCTGTAATGGCTCAGCATCACCCCGCCCGCCCCCACCCGGATCCGGCGCGTACGGGCGGCCACCTGCCCGATCAGCACCTCGGGCGTCGAGCCGGCCAGGCCGCGGCTCGAATGGTGCTCCGCCAGCCAGTAGCGGTGGTAGCCGAGGCGCTCGGCCGCTTGCGCCAGTTCCAACGTCTCCCGCACCGCCTCCGCCGCAGTGCCCCCGCTCCGGATCGGGGATTGGTCCAGCACGCTCAACACGCTCATCGGTGGGGTCTTCTCCCGATGGGGGTTCGCGGGGAGGAGTATGCGAAGACGCCCGGTGTGACCCCGGCGCCGCGGGGCTACGGCGCGGGATACACCGGCCTCAGCCCCGGCTTCGCGAACTCCGGCGGCCACACGATAGCCCAGTCACCGTTCCGGATCTGCTTAACCTTGCTCAGGTCGTCCCCGTAATTGTTCTTCCCATCGAATCGGAGCATCCCCTGTACCGTCTTGACCCGGTTCCGGCGCAGCCAGTCGGCCAGCTTCTCCTGGTCGAGGCTCCGGGCGCCCGTCACCGCGGCCCCCAGGATCTGCCACGCGGTGAACGAAACCGCGGCCTGCGTCTCCACGTGCCCGTACCGGAGGCCCGCCGCGTCGGCCCGGGCGTGGAAGCGCCGCACCAGGTCCGCCGCGTCGGGGTCGTCGGTGAACGGCGGGTGCTCCTCAAAGCTCGTGGCCGCCATGGCGTACGCTGAGGCCTTCCCCAGGGCCAGGAGCGGGCCCGGCGCCGGATAGAGGAAGAAGATACCCGGGGGCTTGTAATGGATCTTCTCCGTGCCCTCGAGCAGCATGTTCGCCTCCAGCCCCACGGCCCCGGCGAACACGAAATCCGCCTTCGCCTCGCGCAGGCGGCCGGCCACGGGCGTGAGGTCGTTCGCCCCGAACTCGTACTCGAGATAGAGCGCCACCCGGAGGCCGTGCTTGGCCGCCTCGTCCCGGGCGCCGGCGGCCAGGAACTGGGTGGAGGGGAATTTGCTGGTGACGATGGCGATGGTTTTCGGGGGGGCGCCAGCCGACTTGAGGGCGGCGTAGAGTGTGGTGGGGAACGTGCGCTCGGGCTCCGGGCCGATCTGCCAGGCGGGGAACTGCCACCTGTAGGTGGCCAGGCGGGGGATCCCGAAGGTATGGTGCACGAACACCATATTGTGCCGCGCGGCCACCTCCATGGCAGGCAGGATGTTGCCCGTGGCGTAGGGACCCATGAGGAGGTCCACTTTATCCACCGCAATCAGGCGTTCGTAGAGGGCCCGCGCCTGCTCCGGCTTGGATTGGTCATCCAGCAGCGTCCATTCGATGGGCCGTCCCAGCCACCCGCCGCGGGCGTTCTGGCGCTCGATGAACACCTCCCCGGCCATTCGGTGGATGAAGGCGATGGGCGCCAGGGGGCCGCCCAGGGCCAGCGTGCCGCCCACCCTGATCGGCTCGCCGGCTTCGCCCGCGCCCCCCGAGAACAGGCCGCCCAGGACCACGAAGGTTGCCAGTGTCGCCGCGGCGGCGCGCCAACCGCCTCGCGTGCTTCGCATCACCCCTCCCCCCCGCATCCATTACCCCCCTGCGGGATTTCTCTCCGCCCGCCGCAGGGTCGTCACCGAAGGTCCCCGAGGTCCCGCCGGCTGGACGGCGCCCGGCCATCGAACAGGCCCATGCCGATGCTCAGCCTGTCCGCGCCGAACGCATCCCGCCCCGGCGGCCTTCGTCCGCCGGCGCGCCGCGTGGGGCTCCCGCACGCAGCAGAGGACCGAGTCAGGCGGCGGGCTCCGCGCCGAGGATGGAGGCGACGGCGGCCCGCAGGTCGGGCGCCTTCCGGCAGGCCACATCCTCCCATGCGCCACCGGGGTCGAGCAGAATGGCGTTCAGGCCGGCCGACTCGGCCCCGCGTACGTCGATGTGGTACAGGTCACCGATGTAGGTGGCGTCCGTCGCCTCCACCCCGGCGCGCTCCAGCGCCAGGCGGAAGATCCGGGGGTCCGGTTTCTCCACGCCCACCACGAACGAATCGATGACGAAGGCGAAGTGACGCCGCAGGCCCACCTCCTCCAGGTAACCCTCGATGGTCCCGTTGGAGTTGGAGACCACGGCCAGCAGGTAGCCCCGGCGGCCCAGGTCGGCCAGCAGTTCCGCCGTCCCCGGCTCCACCACGGTCCACAGGCGGCCGGCCCGCGTCCGGGCGACCACGGGGGCCAGGGCCCGTTCCGCCTCGGGCGTCACGGGGAGGCCCAGGAACTCCAGGGCGAACCGGAAGTAGGCCCGCATGATGTCCGGTTCGTGCCGCTCGGCGCCGCCGATCCCGGCGATGATCCGGTCGATGGGCACGCGGGCCCGCTGCTCTCCGTGCCGGACCTGCTCGGGCGACAGGGGGATCCCGTACTCGCGGAAGGTGCCCGCGATGAAGGCGTAATCCAGGTGGACCAGCGTGTTGCCCGCGTCGAAGAAGATCGCCCGTACCCCGCCCACCCTGCCCCCCCTGCCAGCTCCAGGCGCCTTACAGTAGCACTATGGCGCGACGGCGAAAAGGGTTGACAGGCGCGGGCCGGGACGGTACACGGCAGAGGGCCCTGCGGCCCTGTGGTCACCGCCACCCGATCGCCGGAGCGATATCCTCGTGTCCACCGCGCCGCCACAGCCCGGGAGACCGGCTCCGCCCCAGCGGTTGGCCCGCCTTGCCCTCGCCGCGGCGGCGATGGCCGCCGCCTCGGCCAACACCACCATCCTGGGCCTCCCGGCGGTGATGCCTTTCCTGATCGAAGGCTTCCGCTTGTCCCACGAACAGGGCGGCCTCATCGTTACCGTCCTCTGGATCCCGCACGCCGTGTCCCAGGCGCTCACCGGCTGGGCCGCGGAGGCTTTCGGCGTGCAACGCCTGCTCCGGGGTACCCTGGCCGGGCTGGCGCTGGTCGTGGCCGCCTCGCTGATGGCACCCGGCTACGCCGCCCTGATCGGCCTCCGTGTTCTCGCGGGGATCGGCACCGGGGCCTCCTTCCTGCTGGGCACGCTGTACGCCGCGGCGCATTCGGACCCGGCCGATCATCGCCGGAATCAGGCACTGGTGGGCGCCGCCAGCTACCTGAGCAGCACGGCGGCCTACGCCTCGATCCCTTTCGCCCTGGCCCTGGCCGGGTGGCGGGCCGGATACCTGCCGGCCCTCACGTGCATCCTCTGCGGATTGACCCTGGCCATGGTGGGTCCGTCCGTGCCGCCGCGCGCCGTACCGGCAACGGCCAGACTCCCCCTGCGAGACGCTGCCCGCGTGGTGTGGCACGGCCGGATCCCCGTCTTGGCCCTGGCACACATGTGCTCTTTCGGCTTCTTCGTGGTGGTGGGGGGCTGGCTCACGGCCTATTTCGTCCGGCAGAGTGGGCTGAGCCCCACCGCCAGCCTCTTCGTGAGCGCAGGGGTCCTGGCCGCGGGGGCTATGGGCCGCTTCGCCGGCGGCGCGGTGCTCGGCCGCGTGCCCGACCGGCCGTTGGTCATGGGCGCCCTCGCCCTCTCTGGGACCGCGCTGGCCGGCCTCGCCCTCTCGCCACCCCTCCCCTTCCCCCCCGTCCTGGCCTTCGTGGTCCTCGGCTGTTGCTCTATGACGTACGGGCCCATCTTCTCCATGGCTTTCGGTCGCCGGCCGCCGGGCGAGGCCGGCGTCGCCATCGCCGGCGTGAGCTTCCTGGCCGGCCTCGGCGGCTCGGCACTCCCCACGGTGATGGGCTGGCTGGTGGACCTCACGGGCAGCTTCGGCCCCGGCTTCGCCCTGCTGGCCGGCCTCAGCTTCCTGGCCATCCTCACCCTGGCGATCCTGCCGCCCGCGCGCTGCGCCGGGCCGAGGCGGATCCGTGAGTGAGGGGACCCCCGCTACGAGGGACATTCGGCGCGGAAGGAGCATGTTGGGGGGGGAAGGGCGGGGTCGGAGCGTGACGGGGGTGTGGCGGGACCGGTGACCTAACGCTCTGGCGCTGGGGGGGCGGGCCGCGAGGCGCCATCCGTGTCATGCGACGCCGGCGCCCCCGACCGCACCGTCCCGGCGAGGGCGGGTGCCCTGCTCAAGATGGCCCCCGGGATCCGCGGCAGGGACACCACCTCGTCCACCCCACCCGCCGCGATGGCTTCCTTGGGCATCCCGAAGACGACGCACGTGGCCTCGTCCTGGGCGATGGTGGCGCCGCCCGCCCGCTTCATCTCCAGCAGGCCGGCCGCGCCATCGGCCCCCATCCCCGTCATGATGACGCCGACGGCGTTGGAGCCTGCGGCCTGCGCCACCGATCGGAACAGGACGTCGACGCTGGGCCGGTGCCGGGAGACCAGGGGCCCGTCGGTCACCTCCACCAGGTACTGGGCGCCGCTGCGGCGGACCAGGGTGTGGCGGTTCCCCGGGGCGATCAGCGCGCGGCCCGCCACGACCCGGTCGCCGTCCGCCGCCTCTTTCACCTCGACCCGGCAGCTCTGATTGAGCCGCTGGGCGAAGGCCGCGGTGAACCCCTCGGGCATGTGCTGCACGATGACGATGCCCGGGGCGCCCGGCGGCATCGCTTCCAGGAGGTCCCGCAGGGCCTCCGTCCCGCCGGTAGAGGCCCCGATGGCCACTACCTTGTCCGTGGTGACGGCCAGGAGGGGTTCCCGCATGGGGGTGGGGATGGGCTTCGCGGCTGGGGGGGAGGCCGGTTGCCGAGCCGGGGCACGACGGGTTCCGACGTGCGCCCCGGCGGCCGCGCGCACGGTATCGATCAACAGGACGGCCGACTCGTGCAGGAACTCCCGGACGCGCAGCTTGGGCTTGGTGACGATATCCACGGCACCTTCGTCCAGGGCCTGGAGGGCGGCGCCGGAGCCCGCGTCGGCGATCCCGGAACAGACGACCACGGGGAGCGGGTCCTCCGCCATGAGCTTGCGCAGGAAGGCGAGCCCGTGCATCCGCGGCAGTTCCAGGTCCAGCAAGATCACATCGGGGCGGGCGCGGCGCATCTTGTCCATGGCGATGAGGGGATCGGCCGCCGTCGTCACGGTCATGCCCGGCTCCTGGGACAGCACGGAGGCCATGACCTCCCGCACGACCGCGGAGTCGTCCACGACCAGGACGTGCAACGCACGCCTGTCGCCCTGGGGGTGCCGCCGCCCCGTCATGTGGACTCCCTCATCCTGCCCCGCCGTCGCGCCCGGGTCCGGCGCCCATCGCCCGCTCCACCGGGAGGTCCGGCCGCCGCTGGGGGTCGCGGGCGTGCCCGTACACCGTCGGGAGCACGTTCCGAACCTGCTCCGATACGCCGTTCAGCGTCTCCGCGTGCCCCAGGAAGAGGTATCCCGTCGGCTCCAGGTGGTGCAGCAGGCGACGGATCACCCGCCCCCGCAGATCGGGATCGAAGTAGATGAGGACGTTCCGGCAGAAGATCAGATCGAACGGCCCCGTGACAGGATAGTGGTCGGCGCTGAGGTTGAGGCGCTGGAATCGGATCAGGGAGCGGATGGCCGGGCCGGCCTTCATTTTCCCTTCCTGGGTGCGGGCCCCTCTCAACATGTAGCGCTTGAGATACTGGGGCGGGATCTCGCCGGCCTTCTCTACGGGCCAGAGGGCCGCCCGCGCCTGGTCCAGGGCTCGGGTGGAAAGATCGGTGGCCAGGATCTCGATCTCCCATCCGGCGGAGGGAGGGAGCTGGTCCAGGAGGGTCATGGCCAGGGAGTAGGGCTCCTCGCCCGTGGAGCAGGCCGCGCTCCACACCCGGACCCGCCGAGATCGCTGTCCTGGGGCGGCCTGGGCCACCCACTCGGGGATGACCTGGTGCTGGAGGAAGTCGAAGTGCTGTGGTTCGCGGAAGAAGTGGGT
>DASPOZ010000120.1:0-20461 GCA_035625755.1 Candidatus Sulfotelmatobacter sp. | reverse complement strand
GCCATGGGGATCAAACCCCTGGCCCGCGTGCTGGGCCACGCCGCCGTGGCCGTGGACCCCGCCATCATGGGCATCGGCCCCTCCAAGGCCATCCCCAAGGCCCTGGCCCGGGCCGGCCTCAAGAAGGAGGACCTCGGCCTCATCGAGATCAACGAGGCCTTCGCCTCCATGATGGTGGCCAACCTCCGGCTGCTGGGCCTGAACGAGGACATCGTGAACGTGAACGGCGGGGCCATCGCCATGGGCCACCCCATCGGCTGCAGCGGTGCCCGCATCCTCACCACGCTCCTGTACGAGATGCGGCGCCGGCGCGTGCGCTACGGCGTGGCATCCCTCTGCATCGGCGGGGGGCAGGGGATGGCCACGGTGGTGGAGAACCTGGCCGCCTAGCAGGCTGCTGAAAAAGGCCCAACATCTCTCCCCGCCGCCTCGGCGGCAGCGGGTGGGGCGTTGGCGCGCTCGCGCCGCGCTACGACGTACCGACCGCGTACGCCTCCGACCCACCTGCGGTGGGTACCCCGCGCATCGCGCGCCGCCTTGCACCTGGACCTTTTTGAGCAGCCTGCCCGGACTCGGCAGCAACGCAAGGGCCGCTTCGCCGAAGCGGCCCTTGGCGTCAGGGGGGTCCCCCCGTGGCGCGAGCCGCGGTGTCTCGCCTCGGGCGCGCCCGTCGCGCCGTCGGCCGTCCGACTCCGCATTCGGGCTGCACCTCATTGGAACGAGGGTCTCGCCTGATGGGAAGGCGCCCGTCGCTCGCGTATCCGGAAATCGCCATCTTCGATGACCTGCGCCGGACGGCGGAAGAGTGCCCGCGCAAGGTGGCGATCCTGGTGCCGGACGGGCCCCAGGTGACGTACGCCGAGCTGGACGGGGCCAGCGACCGGATCGCCGCGGGGCTGCACCGGCGGGGCGTCGGCGTCGGGGACGTGGTGGGGGTGTCGCTGGGGAACGTCCCCGAGTTCGCCATGACCTATTACGGCGTCCTGAAGGCGGGGGCCATCGTCTCGCCCATGAACCCCCTCTTCCGGGCGGACGAGGTGGTCGCCCGGCTGCACGACTGCGGCGCCCGCGTGTGGGTGCTGGCGCCCGAGATCGCCGCCGCAACGCTGGACGAGGTGCGGGCGCGGGTGGCCGGGTTGCGCGAGGCCATCGTGGCCGGTTCCCCCGCCTGGGCGGACCTGCTGGCGACCCCGGGGGCCGCGCCGGCGCCGGGCCTCCGGCCGCGCGAGGACGTGGCCGTCCTGCCCTACTCCAGCGGCACCACGGGCCTGCCCAAGGGCGTGATGCTGACGCATTTCAATATCGCCAGCAACGTGCGCCAGAGCATCGTGGCCCGCGGCCTCTCGGACGACGACATCCTGCTGAACCACCTTCCCCTCTACCACATCTACGGGATGACGGTGCTGATGGCCATGCCCTTCGCCCGGGGGCTCACCACCATCCTCATGCCCCGCTTCGATCCGGGGCTGGTGCTGGCCCACATCGGGCGCTACCGGCCCACGCGCTACTACACGGTGCCGCCGGCCATCCTGGCCCTGGTACGCCACGCGGCCATCGGCCAGACGGACTGCCGCTCCCTCCGCACCATCACCGCCGCCGCGGCCCCGCTGCCCCTGGTGCTGGCCGAGGAGTTCGAGGCCAAGACGGCGGTGCCGGTCACCATGGGGTACGGCCTCACGGAGACGAGCCCCACCACGCACGTGCATCCGGACGAGGCGCCCCGCCCCGGCACGTGCGGGACGCCCATCTCGGACACCGACCAGCGCATCGTGGACCCGGAGACGGGGCGCGACCTGCCGCCCGGTGAGGCGGGCGAACTCTTGATCAAGGGGCCGCAGGTGATGCGGGGCTTCTGGGGCCACCCGGAGGCCACCGCCGAGGTGCTGCGGGACGGGTGGCTCCACACCGGGGACATCGGCTTCGTCGATCCCGATGGCTACCTGACGGTGGTGGACCGCAAGAAGGATATGATAAAGTACAAGGCCTATCCAGTGGCCCCCTTCGAGCTGGAGGAGGTGCTCATGAAGCATCCGGCCGTGGCGGACTGCGCCGTGGTGGGCGCGGCCGGCCCGGACGGCTTCGAGGTGCCCAAGGGCTACGTGGTGCTGCGCCCGGGGGCGCGGGCCGATGGGGGCGAACTGATGGCCTTCGTGGCAGGCCGGGTGGCGCCATACAAGAAGGTGCGGGCGGTGGAGTTCGTGCGGGAGATCCCGCGGAGCCCGTCCGGGAAGATCCTGCGGCGGGTGCTGAAGGAGCGCGCCGTCTGAAACCGCCAAGAACGCCAAGAACGCCAAGACCGCCAAGTTCGCCAAGAACGGCAGGGACGCCGAGGCACGACACGGAGGGACACAGGTGGGACAGGTGACGGGGGCTCAACTGCTGGTGCGCGCGCTCAAGCGTGAGGGGATCGAGCGGATCTTCAGCCTCTGCGGCGACCACCTGAACGCCATCTACGTGGCGTGCGCCGAGGCGGGCGTGGCCGTGGTGGACGTGCGGCACGAGTCGGCCGCGGTGCACATGGCGGATGCCTACGCCCGGGTCACGGGGCGGCCGGCCGTGTCCCTGGCCACCGGCGGCCCGGGCCACACCAACTCCATCACCGGGATCGCCACGGCGGCGCACGCCGGCAGCCCCGTGATCGCCCTCAGCGGCGGCGCGGACCAGGGCGGGGCGGACCGGAACAGCTTCCAGGAGATGGACCAGGTGGGCATCGTGCGGCCCCTGGTGAAGTGGGCGCGCCAGGTCCCGGAGGCCTCCCGCGTGCCGGACTACGTGGCCACCGCCTTCCGGGAGGCCATGGCCGGCCGGCCGGGGCCCGTGCACCTCACCGTGCCGGTGGATGTGGCCATCGCCCGGGTGGACGAGGGGGCCGCGCCCATGCCACCCCCGGCGGCGTACCGGGCGGAGCGCGGCCCGCAGGGCGACCCGGACCTCATCCGCCAGGCGGTGGCGATGCTGCGCGAGGCGCGGCGGCCGGTCGTCATCGCGGGGGGCGGCGTGCGCTGGATGCGCGACACGGGGGCCCTGCGGCGTTTCGTGGACGCGGCGGGCATCCCCACCTTCACCATCAGCATCGGGCGCGGCGTGATCGGGGACGACCACCCGCTGTGCCTCGGCTACCCGGACCCGATCTTGAACCGCACGGCGCGCGAGATCGCGCGGGCCGACGCGGTGCTGGTGGTGGGCAAGCGGATCGACTTCCGCCTGGCCTTCGGCGGGCCGCGCCTCTTCGACGCGGCGGCCCGGATCATCCAGGTGGATGTGGACCCCGCCGAGCTGGGGCGCAATCGCGCCCTGGCGGTGGCCATCCACGGGGAGGCCGGCGCCGTGCTGGCCCAGATGACGGCCGAGGTGGAGAGCGGCGGCCCCTGGAAGGACGGCGGGTGGGTGGGGGAACTCCGGCGCGCGCGCGCCGCGTTCCTCGGCAGCCTGGAGGCCGGCGAGCGCTCCGACGAGGTGCCGATCCATCCCCTGCGCCTCTGCCGGGAGATGCGGGACGTGATGACGCCGGAGACCATCGTGGCCATCGACGGGGGCAACTGGCAGCAGTGGGCGCGGGCGACCCTGCCGGCCCGCGGCGCCGGCCGCTGGCTGCGCCTGGGGAACCTGGGGACGGTGGGGGCGGCGCTGCCCATGGGGGTGGCGGCCAAGCTGGCCCGGCCCGAGAGCCCGGTGCTGGTGGTGATGGGGGACGGGGGGATGGGCTTCTACAACTGGGAACTGCACACCGCCCTGCGCCACGGCGCCCCCATCGTGGTGGTGGTGGGCAACGACCAGGGCTGGGGGATGGAGCGGGACATCCAGGCCGGGATCTACGGCCCCGACAAGGTGATCGGGTGCGAGCTGGGGCTGGTCCGCTACGACAAGGTGGCCGAGGCCATGGGCGCCCATGCCGAATTCGTGGAGAAGCCTGCGGAGATCGCCCCCGCCCTCCGCCGCGCCATGGCGGCCGGCCGTCCCGCCCTGCTCAACGCGATGATCCAGGACGTGCCGAGCGATTTCGCCGCCGCGGCCATCGCAAGGTACAAGCGCTGATCGCTCGCACTGGCCACATGCTTGGTAAGACGTGGCTCAGCTCGACCGGCCAAGACTGGAAGCTTCGGCTGGGGCTTGTTGTCTTCGGAGTCTCGGCAGCCAGCCTCGTGACGGCAGTCGCTATTGGAGAGCGCTCCGACGTCGGCTTTGGCCTTGGAATGTTTGTCTTTGCCCTGCTGTTTATGGTTGCCTTCGTATGGATAAACGTGGCGATTCGTTGCCCCTTCTGTGGGGCGCGCATTATTTGGCTAATCCTCCGGACGCGGTCACATCACGATTCGCTTTACAGCGCGTTCCATTCGCTCACAAGCTGCCCCATGTGTAAGCGTGGGTTTGAAAAGCCCTCCTATTCCCCGTGACCCATTCGGCGACTTTCTGCACGCGTTTGAAAGGGTAGGGCCATCTGCGCAATGAAATTGGCGGTTCAAGAGTGAGGGACAGGAGGACCGGGTGACCACGGGACTGGTGGGGATCATCGGGGGGAGCGGGCTGTACGAGATGGAGGGCCTGCGGGACGTCAAGGAGGTCCGGCCGCGCACCCCCTTCGGGCCGCCCTCGGACGCGTTCGTGACGGGGACGCTGGAGGGGCGGCGGGTGGCCTTCCTCTCGCGCCACGGGCGCGGCCATCGGGTCATGCCGTCGGAGATCAACTTCCGCGCCAACCTCTACGGCATGAAGGTGCTGGGGGCCGAGTGGATCATCTCGGCCTCGGCGGTGGGCAGTATGCGGGAGGAGTACCGCCCGCGGGACATCGTGATCCCGGACCAGTTCTTCGACCGGACCAAGGCGCGCGTATCCACCTTTTTCGGCCACGGGCTGGTGGCCCACGTGGGCTTCGCCGACCCCACCTGCAAGGTCCTGGGCGACGTGCTGTTTCGCGCCGGCCAGCAGGTGGGGGCGCGGGTGCACCGGGGCGGCACCTACGTGTGCATCGAGGGGCCGCAGTTCTCCACCCGGGCCGAATCGCGTATCTACCGGGGCTGGGGCGTGGACGTCATCGGCATGACGAACCTGCAGGAGGCGAAGCTGGCGCGCGAGGCGGAGATCTGCTACGCCACCATGGCCCTGGTGACCGACTACGACGTGTGGCACGAGACCGAGGAGGACGTCACGGTGGAGGCCGTGGTGGCCATCCTGATGGAGAACGTGGAGACGGCCAAGAAGGTCGTGCGGGCCGCCCTGGGGATGTTGCCCGGCGAACGGGCGGGGTGTCCGTGCCCCACGGCCCTGAGGGACGCCCTCATCACCCGGCGGGATGCGATCCCGGCGCGCCGGCGCAAGGAACTGGAGCCCCTCATCGGCAAGTACCTGGGGCCGGAGCGGGTCCGAACGCAGAACCGCCGAGGCGCCAAGGCCGCCAAGGGCAGGCACTGAGAGGGAGGCGCATGGCCATCCTGGTGGTGGGATCGGTGGCGCTGGACAGCGTGGCGACGCCTTTCGGCAAGGCGCAGGATGCCCTGGGCGGCTCGGCCACGTACTTCTCGACGGCGGCCAGCTTCTTCACGGACGTGCGGCTGGTGGCCGTGGTGGGCGAGGACTTCCCCCAGGCCCACGTGGACTTCCTGCAGAGCCGCCGCGTGGACCTGCGGGGCCTGCAGCGGGTGAAGGGCCGCACCTTCCGCTGGGCCGGGGAGTACGGGTTCGACCTGAACCAGGCCCACACCCTGGACACCCAGCTCAACGTCTTCGCCCAGTTCCGCCCCCAGATCCCGGACGCGTACCGGGACAGCGAGGTGGTCTTCCTGGCCAACATCGATCCCGACCTCCAGCGCGAGGTCCTGCTGCAGGTGCGGGCGCCCCGCCTGGTGGCGGCCGACACCATGAACTTCTGGATCGAGGGCAAGCGGGAGGCGCTGCTCAAGACCCTCAAGCAGGTGGAGGTCCTCATCATCAACGACGCCGAGACGCGGCAACTGGCGCAGGATGCCAACCTGGTGCGCGCGGCCCGCACCATCAGCGCGTGGGGCCCGCATACCCTGGTGATCAAGCGGGGGGAGTACGGCGCCCTGTGCTACCGGCACGGGGCCTGGTTCTCCGCGCCGGCCCTACCCATGGACGGCGTCCTGGACCCCACGGGGGCCGGGGACTGCTTCGCGGGCGGCTTCCTGGGCTACCTGGCCAATACCCTGAACTTCTCGGACGAGAACATCCGCCGCGCCGTGGTGATGGGCTCGGTGATGGCCTCCTTCAACGTGGAGGCCTTCTCCCTGGACCGGCTGCGCACCCTCGCCTACCCCGAGATCGCCGAGCGCTACGGCGCCTTCCGCCGCCTGACCCACTTCGACGCCCTGGACTGACCTCGCCGCCCCGCGCCGCCCCGCGTCCGGGTTGCCCCCCGGGCCGCAGGGAGTATAATAGGATTTTCAGTCGGCCGCCGCCTCCGCGCGGAGCGGCGGCCGGGATCCCCGGCCGCATCACGGCGTGGGCCGCGCGCCCCACCCGGGCCCCAGAGGAGCCTACGGCAACCGCCATGTCCAGCACGCACATCGTCATCCGCGGCGCCCGCGAGCACAACCTCAAGAACATCAACCTGGAGATCCCCCGGAACACGCTGACGGTGATCACCGGCGTCTCCGGATCCGGCAAGTCCTCGCTGGCCTTCGATACCATCTACGCCGAGGGCCAGCGGCGCTACGTGGAATCCCTCTCGGCCTACGCCCGGCAGTTCCTGGAGCAGATGGAAAAGCCGGACGTGGACCTCATCGAGGGCCTCAGCCCGGCCATCTCCATCGAGCAGAAGACCACCAGCAAGAACCCGCGGTCCACGGTGGCCACCGTCACCGAGATCTACGACTACCTGCGCCTCCTCTTCGCCCGCGTGGGCGTGCCGCACTGCTACAAGTGCGGCAAGGCCATCACGTCCCAGACGGTGACCCAGATGGTGGACCGGCTGCTGACCCTGCCCGCCGGCGCCCGCATCCAGGTCCTGGCCCCGGTGGTGCGGGGGCGCAAGGGCGAGTACCGCCACATCTTCGCCCAGATGAAGAAGGAAGGCTTCCTCCGCGCCCGCGTCAACGGGAAGCTGCGCGAGCTGGAGGAGCCCATCGAGCTGGACAAGAACAAGAAGCACACCATCGAGGTGGTGGTGGACCGGCTGGCCATCCGCGAGGACGTGGCCCGCCGCCTGGCCGACTCCTTGGAGCTGGCCCTGAAGCTGGCCGAGGGGATCGCCACCGTCAACCTCCCCGACAAAGACGAGGACGTCACCTTCTCCGAGCGGCTGGCGTGCATCGCCTGCGGCGTGAGCTATCCGGAGATCAGCCCCCGGGTCTTCTCGTTCAACAACCCGCACGGGGCGTGCCCGACCTGCGACGGCCTGGGCACCAAGGTGGACCACCGCATCGACGCGGGGGAGCACGGCCTGGAGACCGAGTTCCTGGGCTCCACCCTGGGCTACCTGGACCGGCGCTACAAGGACACCGGGTCGTCCCGGGTGCGCGAGGAGATCGAGAGCTACGTGGAGAAGCTGGCCACGCTGCGCCCGTGCCCCGCCTGCAACGGGGCGCGGCTGCGCAAGGAATCGCTGGCCATCAAGGTGGGCGGGCTGAACATCGCCGAGGTCTCCAAAAAATCCGTGGACCAGGCGCTGCGGTTCTTCGAGACGCTGGAGCTGGGCGCCAAGGAGCAGGAGATCGCCCGCCGCATCCTGAAGGAGATCCGGGAGCGCCTGGGCTTCCTCACCAACGTGGGCCTGGAGTACCTCACGCTGGACCGCACGGCCGGCTCCCTGGCGGGTGGCGAGGCCCAGCGCATCCGCCTGGCCACGCAGATCGGGTCCTCCCTGGTGGGGGTGCTCTACATCCTGGACGAGCCCAGCATCGGCCTGCACCAACGGGACAACGTGCGGCTGCTGAACACGCTGAAGCGCCTGCGGGACCTGGGGAACACGGTGCTGGTGGTGGAGCACGACGAGGAGACCATCCGGTCGGCCGAGTACGTGATCGACCTGGGGCCCGGCGCCGGCGTCACCGGCGGGCACGTGGTGGCCCGGGGCACGCCCGACGAGATCGCGGCCCACAAGACCTCCATCACGGGCCAGTACCTCTCCCGGCGGAAGGTGATCCCGGTGCCCGCGGCGCGGCGCCCGCCGGGGGGCCGCTGGCTCACGGTGGTGGGCGCGCGGCACCACAACCTGAAGAACATCGAGGTGGAGATCCCCCTGGGGCTCTTCACCTGCGTGACCGGCGTCTCCGGCTCCGGCAAGAGCACGCTGGTGACGGACATCCTGCGGCGCGCCTTCGAGGCGCGGCTCTACGGGTCCCGCGTGCCCCCCGGCGCCCACGAAAAGATCCTGGGGGCCCACGAGATCGACAAGGTGATCGACATCGATCAGGCCCCCATCGGCCGCACCCCCCGCAGCAACCCGGCCACCTACACCGGCGTCTTCACCTTCATCCGGGACCTCTTCGCCCTGGTGCCGGAGGCGCGGGCCCGTGGCTACAAGCCGGGCCGGTTCAGCTTCAACGTGAAGGGGGGGCGCTGCGAGGCCTGCCAGGGGGACGGGCTGATCCAGATCGAGATGCACTTCCTCCCGGACGTTTTCGTGACGTGCGACGTCTGCCGGGGGAAGCGATACAACCGGGAGACGCTGGAGGTGCTCTACAAGGGGGCCAGCATCGCCGACATCCTGCACATGACGGTGGACGAGGCCCTGGCCTTCTTCGAGCCCGTGCCGCACATCCGGGCCAAGCTCCAGACGCTGGCCGACGTGGGGCTGGGCTACATCAAGCTGGGCCAGTCGGCCACCACCCTCTCGGGCGGGGAGGCCCAGCGGGTGAAGCTGTCGCGCGAGCTCAGTAAGCGGGGCACCGGGCGCACGCTCTACCTGCTGGACGAGCCCACCACCGGCCTGCACTTCGCCGACATCCAGCACCTGCTGGACGTGCTACACCGCCTCACCGACGCCGGCAACACGGTGTTGGTCATCGAGCACAACCTGGACGTGATCAAGACGGCCGACTGGATCATCGACCTGGGCCCCGAGGGGGGCGATGCCGGCGGGCGGGTGGTGGCGGCGGGGCCCCCGGAAGAGGTGGCCCGGGCCAAGCCGTCGTACACGGGGCAGTTCCTGCGGAAGGTCCTCAGGCGCTAGCAGGCTGCTGAAAAAGGCCCATCTGCGGCGTTGGCGCGCTCGGGCACTCACTGCGACGTACCCGGCGTACGCCTCATTCGGCCCATCGCGCGCCGCCTTGCATCTGGACCTTTTTGAGCAGCCTGAGCAAAGGAAGTTTTTCAGCATCCTGCTAAGGGCAGCGGAAGGCGGGAGGCGGACCAACGTCCCCGTAGCGACGAAGCCACGCGCGGCCGGCCGGCGGAGTCTTGACATCGGTCCGGGCCATGCGTTACCGTTTTCCACAAGCGCAATCGCGCTTCCTCTGAGCGGTTCGAGAGGACGAACCGGAGGCGAACGCTGCTACCCGTCACGGGACGTCCAGGTACACCCTTCTGCTCCTCTGGGATGACAGGGGCGGCCAGGAGGCTTCCGAAGGCAGGGCCCGGCCGAGCCGCCGGGCCTGGGACCCCGCGAGTGCGCGCTCACGGAGGGTTGTGTCCATGGCACCCAGAGTCCTGATCGTCCAGCCGTCCTATTACCGCTCCAAGACCGATCGCACCGTCTTCAAGGTCCGCCGCCGGCCCGTGGTGTCACTCACGCTGCCATACCTGGCGGCGCTGACGCCGAAGGGATGGGACGTGCAGGTGGTGGACGAGCAATTGCAGGACGTGGACTTCGACACGCCGGCGGACGTGGTGGCCATCACCGTCTGGACCATGATGTCGTACCGCGCCTACGACATCGCCGACGAGTTCCGGCGGCGCGGCGTGCCGGTGGTCCTGGGCGGCTCGCACACCTACTTCCACCCGGAGGAGGCGCTGCAGCACGGCGATGCGGTGGCCATCGGCGAGGGGGAGACCGTCTGGGCCCGGATGCTGGAGGATGCGGCGGGCGGCCGCCTCCAGCCCCTCTACCGCGGCCACATCGTCAAGGACCTTTCTGGCCTGCCCATGCCCCGCTATGAGCTCGTGGACCTGCGCCGCTACGGGCCGTCCAGGACGTACGCCGTCCAGGCGTCCCGCGGGTGCCCCTTCCGCTGCGATTTCTGTTCCGAACGCCTCTACCTGGGCGACGCGTACCGCTACCGCCCCGTGGCCGATGTGGTGGAGGAGGTGAAGCGCTGCGGCTCCAAGTTCATCTTCTTCGCCGACAGCCACTTCGGGGGCAAGCGCGACCACACCATGGAGCTGATGGAGGCGTTGATCCCCCTGAAGCTCCGCTGGTCCACCCTCTGGACGACCTACCTGTGCAACGACGTCGAGTACATGGATCTGGCCCAGCGCAGCGGTCTCCTGCACGTCAACATCGGCGTGGAGAGCATCGAGCCGGAGACCCTGGCGGGCATGAACAAACGCTTCAACAAGGTGCCCAAGTACGGCGAGATGCTGGCCAACCTGCGGCAACGCGGCATCAGCTACTCCCTGAACTTCATCTTCGGGTGGGACGGGGAGAGCCCCGACGTATTCGGTGCCACGCTGCGATTCCTGCACGAGCACAAGGTGCCGGTGGCCTACTTCAACCTCCTCAGCCCCGAGGAGGGCACGCCGCTCTTCGAGCGGCTGAAGGCTGAGGACCGGATCCTCGATATCCACGACCTCGGGCGCTGGCCGGGACACAACTGCTACATCAAGCCGAAGAACGGCTCTCCCCAAGAACTGGAGCGCACGGTGGACAACATGTACAGCGAATTCTACACCGTCCGCTCCATACTCGCCCGCCTGCCGCTGCCGGTGAGCCTCGCCAACCTGGCCTCGTGGTCGCTGAACCTTTCCCAGCACCGGATGGTGCGTTCCGGGCGCCGGCTCAACAACTTCGACAGCTTCTGACAGGCGGCTGAAGCGCTCGCACGAACTGACCTCGCGGGGCGCCGGCAGCGCCCTCCGCCTGTTGAACGAGCCCACCACCGGCCTGCACTTCGCCGTCATCCAGCACCTGCCGGACGTGTTGCATCGCCTCGCCGACGCCGCCAACAGCGTGCCGGTCATCGAACACACGCTGGATGGGATCGAGACGGCCGACCGACTCGTCGACCTGCGCCCCGAGCGGGGGCGGTGCCGGCGGGCGGGTGATGGCGGCGGCCACGGTCGAGGAGGTGACCCGCACCCGGGAATCCTCTACGGGGCAGTTCCTGCGGAAGGTCTTGCGGAAGGAGAGGGCACGTCCGTGGTTTGCTGGCCGAGATCGCGCGTCGCGTTCAGCGGACCTCCCCGCCCCCGGCGAGGGCGGCGATCGCCGGGGTCGCGCTTCGCAACATGTCTTCCTGCCTGCGATAGGTGTCCAGCAGGGCGCTGGCGGGGAGTTCAACGTCGTCCCATGTGATGGGCCGATCCCTCCCCATGCGCCGCTTGACCCGTGCCACATCCCCCTGTTCTCGGTCCAACAGGCAGATCGGCACGGCGCCCAGGGCCGTGCAAAACTCCCGGCGCGCGATCATGCCGTAGACGTCACCCCCGCCGATCCCGATGCGCATCGCCGCACCGGCGGGGAGGTCCCTTTTCGCGAAGGCCACAACGTCGGCGAGAGATTCCTCCCTCGGTGCGAAGATGGGTTTACGGGAGATCGCCGCGCTGGCGATGGCGTACGGTGTTTCGAGGTGACACAGGTGGTAGGGTCGGTAGAAAAGGTAGTAGGGCCCCTTTCCCATCTTGTAGTAGTTCAGGTATCCCTGTTGAACCGGATCGTCGCAGTAGCCCACAACGAACACCCCGCCGCCCGGCTCCGCCCCCAAGAGATAGTCCACCACCCCGGCCTTCCGCAGGCTTTGCAGGTCGAATTTCTCGAACACTTCGCTGACGTGTTGCGCCCTGGGGCCCAGCATGCCGCAGCAGGCGGGCGCCAGCCCGGTGGCGTTCGCTACGAGCGCCATTTCGATATTGAGCTTCGTTCCGTCGGTGTACGCAGCGCACATCACGGGATTGAGGTTCCGCTTCCTCGCCTCGCCGGCGATGGAGTCGGGCGTGGCGTAGCGGTCCAGAAATCCCTTGATGTTCCCCGCCATGACGATCTCGAACCCCCAGAGCTGAATCTCCTCGATCATCCGCATCAACACCCCATGCTGGTCGCCCGCATCGCTCGTGACGATGACGCCGCACTCCCGCGCGGCCTGGTGGAGCCACGGACCGAGGAGGCAATCCACCTCCGCGTTCATCAGGACCACGTGGATGTGCTTCCGGAGTGCCGTTTCCACGGCCCGCGCGGCGAAGGCGACCGTGTTCGTGGACTCCACCAGGACATCGGCGGCATCGCGTCCCCGGGCCAGGAGGGGGAAGACATCATCGGTCACGATGGTTGTCCCGTCGCGGAGAGCCTTCGCCATATCGGCGCTCGAGGACGGGATGGCCCAGGGGTGACCGTGGAGCTCCGCGGCGCGGATCGCACCGGTGATGTTTCTGTCGACCGCGGCGAGGAGCCTGACCCCCGGGACCTTTCCGAGCTGGAGGGCGATGCCCTGACCCATGGATCCCCCCGCCCCGACCACCACGACCCGGAGGGGCTTCCCCCGGCGTTCCAGCGCGAGCAGTTCCCGATACATCAACCGCCTCCTGAGGCGGGCCTGCTGAGGCCATCCAGCGCGCCGGCCTCGGGCCGCCTGCAGGGTTGGGCGCGCGGAGCGCGGCGCGGACCGGCCAGTTGCTCGAAAAGCGACAGCCATTGGCCGCCGACGGCCTGGATGCCGTATGTGGCCAGAATCCTCTGCCTGTCTGCCAGCCCGATCCGCCGCCTGCACGTGAAGTCGGCGAGGGCGGCCAGGCAGTCTGCCCATTCGGCCGCCGTCCGCGCGAAGAAGCAGCTCGCGCCGTGAGACAGCGTCTCGCGGTACGAGGGGATCGGGGACGCCACGATGGGGAGCCCCAGGGATTTCAGCATGGTCATCCGGGTATTGGGTTTGGCCTGATACCAGTCCGTCTGCGCCGAGGGGAGGACGGCGACATCGCAGGCCAGGAGGTGGCGCCAGACCTGCTTGCGGTCCCACTGGATGGTGGCCCCGGGGCCGCGGGTGATGGTGATGAGTCGGAAGCGGGTGAGGCGGGGATCCTTCAGGGCCTCTCGCACAGGGGCGAGCAGATGGAGATTCTCCGGATACCCCACCCAGACGACACGGATTTCGTCGCGCTCGGGGGGGCGCGAGTAGTCCTTCACCAGGCGGGTCGGGGCGTCGATGACCGAGGCGATGACGGAGGTCTTCTCGAAATGGCCAGGTGCGATGCCCTTCAGGCCGTCCGAGGCGACCACCACCCAGTCCACCACCCGCGGCATGCCCTGCTTGACAAGATCCCCCGCCACGTACACGGTCTTGGTGGAGGTCCCCTTCAAGGCGAGGGCGAGGGCCTCCGCGTCCGGCCCGTACACGCCCTGGAAGACCACCGCGTCGAACCCGGCGCGCACCACCCGATCGATGTCCTCGGCACGGATTCGATAGGGGGCCCAGATCTGGCAGGGCTTGCGCAGGAGGATGGAGTTGACGCCGCGCCCTCGCAGGAACGCGTGGGGGAGCAGGGCGTGGACGCGGGCGGCCCCATCATTCTCGTCGCCGTGGAGGAGCCATCCGACGAACAGGCGCTGGGGCCAGAGTCGGCGTCTGACGATTCCCGCGGTGAGGTCGAGGTGGCGAATGAGATTCGGGCTCCCGAGCGCCGCCGCCTCTGCCCCGTCCAGGGCGAATCGGGCCGGGCGCGGCAGCGCATTCACCACGCGTCGGTAGCGCCAGGTGAGGGCCCCCCGAAGGGACATGGCAGCCATTGGAATATACGACCCTGCAGCAGCACGAGCCGCAGGTCCCGGCGCCCCGAACTCTTCAGGGCCTCCATGCGGTTTCAGGGCGGGGACAGGCGGGGGGCCAGACATATCGCGCGTCCGGCGAGGGGTGGCGGGCCAGTCCCGCCGCCCCCCGATCCTCCCAGGGCGATTCGACCTCGCACACCTGTTCCTCGCGCGATGGATTGGGCCCCCCCGCCAACGCCCGACACACAAGCCGTGGAGGGCCGAACGGCCGCCTGGGGGCCGCAGAGGTGCGGTCGGACCCTCTCTGGTCGAGGATGAGGGAAGCAAAATCCATTCCGTTGATCCCCGGCCATGTCATACGTGCTTCGGAGGGGGTGTAACGTCTTGATTCTGTTAGGCCGTCCGGGTCGGGGCGCGATCAGCCTGGCAGGCCCACGGGGTCCTCACGCCGTGGTCGACCTGAGGAAGGTGGCAAGCGAGTGGCGCCATGGGGGCAGGAGAATGCCGAGGTGCTGCAGGGCCTCGGTGGCGAGGGCGGCGTTGGCCGGGCGGCGGGCCGGGCGGGCGCCGGGAACGGTCTTCACCGGGACGACTTTCACACCCGGCCGGATGACGCCCACGATGGCCTGCGCCAGATCGTAGCGGGAGCAGGACCCCTCGCCCGCCGCGTGGAATAACCCCAGCATTTCTTTCTCCAGCACCTGCCGGATCACGCCCGCCAGGTCGTCCGTGAGCGTCGGGCTGCCCACCTGATCTGCCACCACCTCGATGCGGTCCTCCCGCCGGGCCCGCTCGATGATCGCCTGCACGAAGGTCCGCCCTCCCGGTCCGTAGAGCCACGCCGTTCGCAGGATGGTGTGCCGGGGGCAGAGTGCCCGGACGTACACCTCGCCCTGCAGTTTGGTGCGGCCGTATACGTTGATGGGCTTGGGCGGATCCGGCTCCGCGTAGGGGGTGCCCTTGGTCCCGTCGAACACGTAGTCAGTGGAGAGGTACACCAGGTGGGCCCCGCAGGCCGCCGCAGCGCCGGCGATCCGCCGGGTTGCCTCGGCGTTCACCCGCGCCGCACGGTCCGGGTCCAGCTCGCAGCCATCCACGTCCGTCCACGCGGCGGCGTGGATGATGGCCCGCGGGCGTGCCCCCGCGAGGCGGGGGGCGATGTCCGGATGGGTGACGTCGGCCTCCTCTTCGGTCCAGGGGAGGAGCGAGGGCCCTCCCAGGCCCCGCACGAGGGCACAGCCGAGCTGCCCCCCGGCCCCGGTGATGACGATGGGACCGCCGCCTCCCATTACCCGACCGCCGACCGTGGACGGCCGACCGTGGACCGGCGACCGCCCCCGGGCGTCGGATGGCTGCGGTCGGCCGTGGGCCGTCGGCGGTCGGCCCCAAGAGGCACCAGGCGGGCGCGCCACCACGCCGGGTGGGACCGGTACCAGGCGGCCGTGCCCGCCAGGGCCTCCTCGAAGCTGCGCTGGGGGGCGAAACCGAGGGCGCGGATCCGGGAGGAGTCGATGGCGTAGCGGCGATCGTGCCCGAGGCGGTCCGGGACGGGCTGGATGAGGGCCTCGGGTTTCCCCAACACCTGGAGAATCAGGCGGGCCACATCCCGGTTGGGCCGCCGGTCGCCGCTGCCGATGTTGTAGACCTCCTCGGGCGCGTCGGCGTGCAGGATCAAGTCCAGGGCGGCGCAGTGGTCCTCCACGGAGATCCACTCTCGCACGTGGAGGCCGTCGCCGAAGAGGGGAAGCGGCAGGTTGCACAGGGCGTTGGTGATGAAGCGGGGGATGAACTTCTCCGGGTGCTGGTAGGGGCCGAAGTTGTTGGTGCAGCGGGCGATCACCACGGGGACCCCGTGGGTGATTTGGTAGGCGCGGGCCAGGAGGTCGCCGGCGGCCTTGGAGGCGGCGTACGGGCTGCTGGCGCGCAGGGGGGAGCCCTCCGTGAAAGTACCCTCCAGGATGCTTCCGTAAACCTCGTCCGTGGAGACCTGGAGGAAGCGCCGCACCCCGGCCCGCCGGGCCGCCTCCAGGAGTGTGACGACCCCGGCCACATTGGTGCGCACGAAGGCCCCGCCGTGCCGGATGGAACGGTCTACGTGTGTCTCGGCGGCGAAGTTCACCACAACATCCACCCCGGTCAAGAGCTTCCTCATGAGGGCCGCGTCGCAGATGTCGCCCCGCAGGAAGCGGTGCCGCCGGTCGCCGCGGACGTCGGCCAGGTTCTGCCGGTTCCCGGCGTAGGTCAGCTTGTCCAGGGTGGTGACGCGGACGTCGCGGTGGCGCCGCAGGATATGGCGGACGAAGCAGCTCCCGATGAATCCCGCCCCGCCGGTGATCAGATAGCGCACGTCGCTCACTCCGGATGCCGAGAGACTTCCTTGCCGTCCAGCGTTCCGTTCCCGTACCCGTTCCCGTGCCCGGCCCTCACCCTTGGCATCAACGCCCCCCATGGTCGAGCGCGTCCAGTCCGAAGGGGCCATCGGGTACGGGAACGATCCATCGCATGGACCCTAGCCCCCCGCCGTCACGTGGGGCGGCCACGCGTACGGGACCTCGGGGGTATTCCAGGGGAGGCGCAGCTCGTCGGGCGCCGCGGGGCGGTAGACCTCCGTGGGGATGTTGAGGATGAAGGCCTCTTCCTCCCCCAGGGCCGCGAAGCCGTGCACCACCAGGGGCGGGATCTTGACCAGCAGCCCTTCGCCCTCGGGGGCCGGCGGGGCGCTGAGCCGGAACTCCTGCACCCGGCCCCGCGTGGGGGACCCGTCGCGCCCATCGTAGAGGACCACCAGCGCGCGGCCCCGCAGACAGGCGAAGTGGTCCGTCTGCTGGCGGTGATAGTGCCAGGCCTTGGCGATCCCGGGCCGGCAGCAGGTGACGTAGACCTGGCCGAAGCGCTCGAAGAGCGGGTCGTCCGCACGGAGGATCTCCATCAGGAAACCGCGGTGATCCTGATGGCAGCTGAGCGGTTTGGTGCGGACGCCGTGGATCATGTCTCCTCGCCCCGCCCGTCCGGTCTGAGCCTCCGGCCTCCAGCCTCAAGCCTCGACCCGTCTAGTAGGGCGCTGAAAAACATCCTTCCCCACAGGCTGCTCAAAAAGGTCCAGGTGCAAGGCGGCGCGCGAGGCGCCGACTGAGGCGTACGCCGGGTACGCCGCAGGGAGTGCGCGAGCGCGCCAACGCCGCAGATGGGCCTTTTTCAGCAGCCTGCTAGGGCAGCTCCACCAGGCTCTGGTCCCCCAGGACGAACTTCTGGGTGCGGGGGCGCGCCTCCCCCTTTCGGATCACCACCTCTCGCCCCAGGACGCTGCGCTCGATGCGGACCTCCGCGTCCAGCACCCGGGCCCCCTCCAGCAGGATGCTGAACTCCACCTCGCTGTTGCGGACCTCGCAGCGGGGCCCGACGGCCGTGAAGGGTCCGATGTAGCTGCCCGCCACCACGGCGCCGGCGCCGATGACGGCGGGCCCCCGCACCTGGCTGGCCTCCAGGCGCGCCCCGGCCTCCACCAGGACGCGCCCCGCGATGTTCGTGGCCGCGTCCACCTGGCCCTCGATCCGGGACCCCTCGCGGAGGAGGAGATGATCCAGCACGAGGCGGTTGGCCTCCAGGATGTCCTCCGGCTTGCCGGTGTCCTTCCACCAGCTCTCCACCTCGGAGAAGGTGATCCGGCGGCCGCCCTCCAGCATGGCCTGGTGGGCCTCGGAGATCTCCAGCTCGCCCCGCGCGCTGGGCCGGAGCCGGGCGATGGCCTCGAAGACGCACGGACGGTAGAGGTAAATCCCCGTCACCGCATAGGGGCTGGGCGGCGGCTGCGGCTTCTCCACGACCCGGACGATCCGCCCGTCCTCCACCACGGCCACGCCGAACCGCGCCGGGTCCGGAACCCGCGCCAGGACCAGGTGGCAGTCGCTCCTTTCCGCTTCGAAGGCGCGGAGGAAGCGGCCCAGGTCGTCCGCCAGGAGGTTGTCGCCCAGGTAGAAGAGGAAGGGGGCATCCCCCAGGAAGCCGCGGGACACCTGCACCGCGTGGGCGAGGCCCCGGGGGGCGTCCTGGACCACCCAGGTGATCCGCCCCCCCCAGCGCTCGCCTGTCCCCAGGGCCCGGCGCATCTCGTCGGCGGTCTCCGGGCCCACCACGATCCCGATATCGGTGATCCCCGCGCCGGTGACGGCCTCCAGCGCGTAGTGCAGCATCGGCTTGTTGGCGATGGGGACCAGGTGCTTGTTGCTGGTGTGGGTGAGGGGTCGCAGCCGCGTCCCCCGTCCCCCCGCGGTGATGAGCGCCTTCATGCGCCTCAGTCCTTCTCGCGGATCTCCCGCGCGCGGCGGTTGCCCTGGAACTCCAGGACGGTGACCACCACCACCACCAGAACCGCCTGGATCAAGAGGACCACGGCGTCCATCAGGCGGGCGTTCTTGAGGGCCACGGCCGCCAGCCCCATCACGCTGGTGAGCAGGAAGATGAGGAGGAGGGCCAGGCGCTGGCTCCCCATGAGGGCGGCCAGGCGGTGGTGGAGGTGGTCCCGGCCCACGTAGTCGATCCATTGGCGGAAGCTGTGGACCTTGCCGGTGGCGATGCGGGCCACGGTGATGTGCACCATGTCGAACACGAAGACCCAGAAGATGAGGACCGGCGCCGCCACGTCGATGAAATTGTTTTCCGCCCACTCCCCCTTCACGGCCAGGGCGGCCAGGGTGAACCCCAGGAAGGGGCTGCCCGCGTCCCCCAGGAAGATGGAGGCCGGCCTCTCCGGCCGGAGGTTGTAGGGGAGGAAGCCCAGGCAGGCCCCCAGCAGCGCGATGCACAACCAACCCAGGGACGGCTGCTGCGTCTGGAACGCCACGATCCCCATGAAGCCGGCCGTGAGGATGGCCAGGCCGGTGGCCAGGCCGTCCATCCCGTCGAAGAAGTTCATGGCGTTGGTGATGCCCACGATCCACACCGCGGTGAGGACGATGTTGGCCGCCAGGCCCAGGTGCCTGGCCGGAAACAGGCTGAGGCTCACCCCCGCGCCGATGACCACGGTGGTGGCCGCCACTTGCGCCGCCAGCTTCGCCGCGGCCGGGACGCCGTACCGGTCGTCCAGTATGCCCACGCCCACCAGCAGGCTGCCGCCCACCAGGATGGCCACCGTCTCGCGGTCCAGGACGAAGTTGGCCAGGAGGGCCGTGCAGAAGGCGGCGTGGATGGCGAGCCCGCCCAGCAGCGGGGTGGGCGTTGCGTGCACCTTGCGGGCCGCCGGCAAATCCAGGATCTCCGCCCGCCAGGCGATGTTCCGCACCACGGGGGTGAGCAGGAAGGCCAGGGCCGTAGCCAGGACGAAGATGTACAGCCAGCGCTCGCCCAGATCGAACCAGGGGGACCGGACCCAGGGCAGCAGGAGCGCCGCCACCAGCAGGAGCGCCAGGATCCGCAGGAGCCGCTCCCACAGCGGGGCAGGTTCGGGAGGCCGGGCGGGGCCCGGGCGGTCCGTCATGCGCAGGCCTCCCGCGCGGCCCGCGCCACACGCGCCACCTCGCGCCGCGTGAGGGTGGGGTAGATGGGCAGCGAGATCATGGCGCGCCAGGCCGCCGCGGCGCCGGGATACCCGCCTTGTTTCAGCTCCGCGTGCAGGGGCCGAAAGATGGGGCGGCGGGCGGCGATCCCGCGCGCGCCCAGGGCGGCCAGGATGGGCCCCGCCCCCCGCGTTCCCTGGACCACGTAGCGGTGGAACGCGTGGGTGCGATCCGCCGGCCGCGGGGGGAGGCGCAACGGGGTCTCCGCCAGTTCCCGGTCGTAGGCCGCGGCCAGCGCCCGTCGCCGCGCCAGGAAGGCCTCCAGGCGGCCGAGCTGGCAGAGCCCGAGGGCGGCGGCCAAGTCCGTCATCTTGTAGTTGAAGCGGGGGCGAAAGGCCGGCCGCTCGTCGTAGCCCCGCAGGTCCCGCACCCGGTCCGCGAGGCGGCGCCGGCGCGAGAGGACCATGCCCCCCTCCCCCGTGGCCAGCATCTTCGTCGCGTAGAACGATAACACGCACACGTCGCCGAGGGTGCCGGCGGGCCGGCCACGGTAGGTCGCCCCCAGGGTCTGGGCGCAGTCCTCGATCACCGGCGGGCCGAGGGCGCACAGGTCCGCCAGGTCGGCCGGCAGGCCGAAGGCGTGGGGCACGATGATGGCCGTGGTGCGGCGTCCGACGGCCCGCCGGGCCTCCGCCGGATCCAGGTTGGCCGTGGCCGGGTCGCAATCCACCAGGCGAGGCGTGGCGCCCGCGGCAAGAATGGCGTGGAGCGGCGCCGAGCAGACCAGGCTGGGGAGCATCACCTCGTCGCCCGGGCCCACGCCCAGGGCGAGCAGCGCCAGGTGCAGCGCCGCCGTGCCCGAACTCACCGCGGCGGCGTGACCCACCCCGAGGCGCCGGGCCATGGCGCGCTCGAACCGCTCCACCAGCGGGCCCTGGGCGAGCTGGCCCGAGCGGACCACCCGCGCCAGGGCCCGGGCCTCGGCGTGGCCAAGGGTGGGACGCGAGTGCGGGATGGCTTCAGGCAATTGGGCACTCCGGCGCTCTGGCAACCAGGGGCTCCTATGGCTTGGCCCGGCCCTCCTTCGCTTTGCGCTCGAGGGTTCGGATAGAGGCGTTCAGTTGTGGGGCCAGGTCAGCGACTTTTGCCATGAGCTCCT
>DASPOZ010000119.1:0-7935 GCA_035625755.1 Candidatus Sulfotelmatobacter sp. | reverse complement strand
CGCAAGCTGGTGGACCGCGATCGCGTGGATATCCTCTTCGGGCCCGTGCACGCAGGGGTTGCGCTGGCGATCCGGGATTACGTCCACAACTACAAGGTCCCCTGGGTCATCCCTCAGGCGCCGGTGCGGGAGTTCACGGCCCCCACGCCGAAGGCGAGCCCCTACATCCTTCGCATCAACGATACGTTCGACCAGGGCAACGTGACCATGGGCCGCTGGGTCCCCAAGCACACGTCCTACCGCCGGTTCGTCGTGCTCGGCTCCAATTTCGAGGCGGGCCGACAATGCGCGGCCGCCTTCAAGGCGGGCCTGCAGGAGGCGGGCGGCCAGGTCGTGAAGGAGATCTACCCGGCCCTGGCCACGCCCGATTTCGCCCCGTTCCTCTCCCAGATCGATCCGGCTCAAGCCGACGCGGTGTATGCATGGGTGGCGGGGGCCGATGCGGTGCGCTTCGTCAAGCAATTCGCGGAGTACGGGCTGAAGGGCCGGATCCCGCTCGTCGGCTACGCCACGCTCACGGATGACCCGCTCCTCCCGGCGATGGGCGATGCGGCGCTGGGGATCGTCACCAACGGTCTGTACACCCCCCAACTCGCCGTACCGGCGAACGTGAAGTTCCTGCGGGACTACGAGGCGGCGTACGGGGCAGTGCCGAGCCGGTACAGCGAGACCGGGTACACCGGGGCGCAGTTGATCGTCAAGGGCATCCAGTTGCTCAAAGGCGACGTCAAGAATCGGGAAGCGGTCGTTCGCGCCATCCGGGAGGGAGCCGGGCAGATCGAATCACCCAGGGGCCGGGTCACGTTCGACAAGTATGGCCAGGTCATCCCCACGATCTACATCAGCCGGGCGGAGAAGAAGGGCGGCAAGACGGTCAATACCATCATCGATCAGGTCCCGGATGTGACCCAGGAATCCACCTGGGGCTGGTGGCTGAAGGACCTGCCCAGGTAGCCCTGCCCTCGAACAGGCTGCTGAAAAGGGCCCAGCATCTCTCCCCGTTGCCTCGGCGGCGGCGGATGGGGGGTTGGCGAGCTCGGCGATTTCCCCTTGCCGACGTTGCGGCAGCAGTGGCGCTGCGGCGTACCGTCCTGTCCATTCCGCAATCCGCAATGGGGGGGCGCCGCCTTGCATCCGGACCTTTTTGAGCGGCCCGCGATTTTTCAGCAACCGGGTAAGCAGCATCGCCGCTCCATTGACACCTCACTCATTTATCCAGTCTGCGCGTCGCGGGCGTCACGCATGAAGTCCTCGGAATCCCGTGATTGTCCGGATTTGAAAACTCTGGGAACCCGGCGACCCGCATTGGTTCGTCATGCGGCGGTCGCCCGACATTTCTCCGTTTGCCCTCACCGCTCACCCGCGGAGGCCTGCCCGCGCCGCGGCGACGAGCGATCGGAGGCGCTCCGGGTTCAGCGGCAGGTCGCGGATGCGGACGCCGAAGGGGGCGAGGGCGTCTTCGACGGCGGCGGCCAGGGTGCCGCAGGCGGAGATGGTGCCGCTCTCGCCGCAGCCCTTGATGCCGAGGGGATTGTGGGGGGTGGGCGTCTCCACGTGGCCCACCTCGATGGGGGGGCATTCCGCCGCCGTGGGGAGGAGGTAGTCCATGAAGGTCGTGAGCAGGGGCTGTCCCTCCGGGCTGCACAACACATCCTCGTAGAGGGTGTTTCCCAGCCCGTGCACCACGCCCCCGTGGATCTGCCCGTCCACGATGAGGGGGTTGATGACCCGGCCGCAGTCGTGCACCACGATGTAGCGGAGGACCTTCACCGCACCGGTCTCCGGGTCCACCTCCACGGCCGCCACGTTGGTGCTGCTGGCGAAGGGGGTGCCCGTGACGTTGAAGTACTCCGTCGCCTCCAGGCCCGGGCTGATGCCGCCCGGCATGGGCATGGCGATGTGCCCGGCGGCCGCCGTGGCCACCTCGGCGAGGCTCACCGCCTTCCCGGGCGAACCCTTCACGGAGATCTTTCCGCCCTCGATGGTGAGGTCGTCGGCGCGGGCCTCCAGCATGCCTGCGGCCACCGCCAGCGCCTTCTCGCGCACCCTCCGGGCGGCCGCCGAAACCGCGGGCGCCCCTACGGTGGCCATGCGACTGGCGATGGTGCCGATGCCGAAGGGGACCGCCTCCGTGTCGGCCGCCGCGAACGAGATGCTCTCCAGCGGCACGCCCAGCGCGTCGGCGCAGACCTGGGCGAGGCTCGTCTCGTGCCCCTGGCCCTGCGGCCCGGACCCGAGCATGAGGAGGACCCCGCCGGCGCGGTCCACCTTGACGGTGGCGCCTTCGTAGGGCCCGATGCCGGTGGATTCCACGGCCCCCCCGATGCCGATGCCCAGGTAGCGGCCCCGGGCCCGTTCCTCGGCCTGCCGTTTCCGCAGGGCGGGATAGTCCGCCATCTCCAGCGCCTTGCGGAGGCAGGTGGGGTAGTCGCCGCTGTCGAAGGTCTGGATGGCGCCGCCGGGGAAGGGGAAGCCGGTCCGGTAGGGGAACTCCTCCTTCTGGATCAGGTTCTTGAACCGGATCTCGGCAGGATCCATCCCCAGCGTCCGGGCCGCGAGGTCCATGAGGCGGTCCATCACGTAGGCCGACTGCGGGCGGCCGGCGCCCCGCACCGGGGCCACGGGGACCTTGTTGGTGTACACCACCGTCATCTCCGCCTCGAAGGCGGGGACCCTGTACTGTCCCATGATGCCGGTGGTGGTCAGGAAGGGGGTGACGATGCCGTACAGGGGGTAGGCGCCGTTGTCGGCCAGCACGCGGTCCCGTAGCGCCATCAACGTGCCGTCACGGCGGAAGCCGAACTCCACCTCGTGGATCTGCTCCCGCTCCTGGACGGTGGCGAGGAAGTCCTCGCGCCGGTCCTCGATCCACTTCACGGGGCGGCCCAGGCGCAGGGCCAGCCACGAGACCAGGTAATCCTCCGGGTAGGGCAGCCCCTTGGGGCCGAAGCCCCCGCCCACGTCCGGCGCCACCACCCGCACCTGGTGCGGCGGGAGGCCCAGCATCGGGACGAGGCCCTCGTGCACCGTATGCGGCGTCTGGCAGGAGGCCCAGAGGGTGAGCTTCCCCGTGGCGTCGGGCACGGCCAGGAGCCCGCGGGTCTCCAGGAAGGCGGCGGTCCCGCGCACGATGACGAAGCGCTCGCGCAGCACGTGGTCCGCCGCGGCCAGGGCCGCATCCACGTCGGCCGACCGCACGGACCAGCGCGCCGCCAGGTTGTTCCCGAGGGCCTCGTGGAGTACCGGCGCGTCCGGCGTCAATGCCCCCGCCGGGTCCACCACCACCGGCAGCGGTTCGTACTCGACGCGGATGTGCTCCAGGGCGTCCTCGGCCTGGTACCGGTCCTCCGCCACGACGACGGCCACCGCCTCGCCCACGAAACGGGCGCGGTCCGCGGCCAGAGGGGAGGGCATGGCCGAGCGCAGCGCCGGGTGCGGCACCACCTGCGGCAAGGGACGGGCGAAGGTCCCCAGGTCGCGGCCCCCCGCCGCGAAAAGGACCCCGGGCGCCCTGCGGGCCCCGCCCAGATCCACGTCCAAGATGCGCGCGTGGGCGTGAGGGCTCCGCAGGAGGGCCGCGTGCACGGTGCCCGGCACCTGCAGGTCTCCCACGTAACGCCCCTTCCCGGTGATGAGCCGCGGGTCCTCGCGCCGCCTGATGCGCTGCCCGAACAGCATCGTGGACACGTACGCGTCGCTCCTAACGTCGCTTCGCTCAGGACTGAGGCGAAAGGACTCGGGACTGTGCCAGGGTCTGGAACAGCGCTCGCGCGCAGGCTGCTCAAAAAGGCCCAGATGCAAGGCGGCGCCTGATGCGCCGAGTGAGGCGTACTCCGGGTACGCCGCAGCGAGTGCGCGAGGGTGCCAACGCGGCAGATGGGTCTTTTTCAGCAGCCTGCTAGGGGACAGGTTCGAGGGCGATATCGAGCAACGCCGCCTGCCCGTTCGCCACCGCCCGCAGGCCACGCAGCAGCGCGGGGCGGACCTGGCGCGGGTCCTCCACCCGCTCGCCGTGGCCGCCGAACGCCCGCGCCACGGCGGCATAGTCCGGACTGGGCGTGATGGACGTCCCCACGAAGGTCTTGGACCTCACCGCCCACCCGTCCGGATAATGGCGGGGGATGCCCCGCTGCTGCGAGAGGTAGCCGGCGTTGTTGAAGAGCACGATCAGGATCGGCATCCCGTGCTCCTGGCAGAAGCCGAGCGCCGCCAGGGCCGGGTTGTAGTTGAAGGAGCCGTCACCCATGACCGCGATGACCGGTCGGTCCGGGGACGCCGCCTTCACGCCGAGCGCGGTCCCCAAACCGGCGCCGAGCCCGCCGCAGGTGCCCGAGAAGAAGCTTCCAGGCTGCAGGCCTTCCAGGAAGCGGAGGACGTCGCGGCGCTGCGTGATGATCTCCTCCACCACCGCGGCATCGGCCGGGAGGGCCTGGTTCAGCTCGTAAGTGAGCCAGCGGGGGTCGATGGGTGTCCTGTCCGCCAGGGCCCTCCCTTCGCGACCCAGCGCGTCCCTCCGCTCCTGGTGGCGCGTCCGCCACCGCTCCGCCGTGCCGGCCCGTGCGCCAGGGGCGAGGATGCGTTTGACGCATTCCAGCAGCATCGCCAGGGACCGTTCGACGTCGCCCGTCACCACGAGATCCGCCCGGTATCCCCAGAACGGAAGTTGCGGGCGAAGGGGATTACCGTCCAGGACGGCCACTCTCGTGTCGGGGCCCGGGGCGGAGGACGGGGGGTGCCACGGTGCCACGGCGGCGAGGAGGAAGACCAGATCGGCCTCCTGCAGGTAGCCGCGCGCCTCGAGCCCGGCGTAGAGCGGGTGCGCGCGCGGGAAATTCACGTAGACGGGCTGCCAACCCTCGACGACCGGCGCGCCCAGCAGCTCGGCCAGGGCCACCAGATGTTCCACCGCGCGCACGCTCCGCCCCACCTGTTCGGTGACGATCACCGGGTTCGAGGCCTGGGCCAGGACCCGGGCCAGTTCGTCGATGGCGTGGGGGTCCGCGGCGGCGGCGTGCGGCAGGGCGGCCGCGGCGGGCGGGTTCGTGCCCATCGTATCGAGCAGGTACTCCATGGGGATCGAAACGAACACCGGCCCTTGCGGTGCGGCCAGCGCCAACTGACAGGCCCGCTGGATCGTGGCGGGGAGCAGCGCACTGGAATTCAGGCCGAAGCTCCATTTCACACAGGGCGCCACGAGCCGGGCGGGTCCGCCGACGTCCGCCAGGAGACGGAGCCATTGCTGCCCCGGATCGTCCCCGCGCTCCTCGCCGAAGCCGATGGATTCGCCGGCGAAGACCGCCATGGGCACCTGCTCGTGCAGCGCCCCGCGCAGGGCCATGGCCGCCTTCAGCGAGCCGGCGGTGGTGTGGAGCATCACAGCCGGGAGCTTCCCCGACGCCTTGGCGTAGCCGCTGGCCATCCCCACGGCGACCTCTTCGTGTCGGGACGAGAGGTACTGCGGGATGCGGTCGTCGGGCCCGTAGGGCTTCGCGAGGTACTCCCAGACGGGCGCCCACTCGGAACCAGGCGAGGCGAAGATCCGCTCCACGCCCATCCGGCCCAGGAGGCGCAGGAACGCCTCGGCCCCGCTCAGCCCTTTCGTCTCCATCCTGACGGTCCTTCCCCGGCAGCCGTCCTCCGACGCGCGTTCTCGCCTTGCGGGATCGGTGAAGGGGTCTGTCGCCTGTGTTCCCCTTGCAGGATGCGATCCATGTTGGCATCGGCGCGCCGAAAATGCGGGCATCCTACTCGGGCCTATTGCCTATGTCAAGGCGCGGTGCATGTCTCCCCAGGGACTCGCCGGCCACCCGGACGCCGATTGACTTGCGCCCGCCTGGTCCGATAGGGTGAGGGCCGCCGGGGAGGAGGCGATGGGGCCGGTATGAGGTCCGGAGGGATCCTCCCGGAAGCCGCCTACCAGGCTGCTGAAAAAGGCCCATCTGCGGCGTTGGCGCGCTCGCGCGGCGCTGCGACGTACGGTCCTAGTACGCCTCGCGCCTCGCATCGCGCGCCGCCTTGCATCTGGGCCTTTTTGAGCAGCCTGGGGGACGCGGGTTTTTCAGCAGCCTGCGAAGGAGCCGACCATGCGGATCGACGTGCAGAGTCACATCCTCCCGGAGTGGTACGTGAAGCACCTGGGGGCGCGGCGCGCGTCCCCGCGGGTAATCG
Organism: Candidatus Sulfotelmatobacter sp.; assembly: GCA_035625755.1. GTDB lineage: Bacteria > Methylomirabilota > Methylomirabilia > Methylomirabilales > DASPOZ01 > DASPOZ01. The sequence goes on along the minus strand of DASPOZ010000119.1, from coordinate 1,767 downwards.
GCCGGGGGGCGGACCGGGTGCTCCAGGTCGGCGCCTGGCGCGGCAAGGTGCTGCCGAAGCTGACGGACATCTCGCTCAAGCTCAAGCAGATGGATGCCGCCGGCGTGGACGTGACGGTCCTCAGCACGCAGATGCCCGGCCCGGAGATGCTCGGGAAGTCTGGGGTCGCGCTGGCGCCGCGCGTGAACGATGCCGTGGCCGCCATCTGCCGCCAGTACCCGGACCGTTTCGTGGGCCTCTGCGTGCTCCCCCTCCAGGACGTGAAGGCGGCCCTGAGGGAGCTGTCCCGCTGCATGGAGAAGCTGGACATGCGGGGGGTCCTCCTCTACTCGAACATCCAGGGTAGGACCTTGGACGAGCCGCGCTTCGCGCCGCTGTTCGCGCGGGCCGAGGCCGAGGGGATCCCCCTGTTCCTCCATCCCACGTATCCGGTGGTGGCCGGGCACACGGCGGCCTACGACCTGATGGCAGGGGTGGGCTTCATGTTCGATACCACGCTGGCGGCGATCCGCCTGATCATGAACGGCACCTTCGAGCGGCACCCGCGCCTGCAGTTCGTGCTCCCGCACACCGGCGGCACGCTGCCGTACCTCATCGGGCGGATCGACCACCAGGTGGCCGCCCTGGGGCGGGGTGCGGAGCACATCCGGAAGCCCCCCAGCGAATACCTGCGGGGGATGTGGACGGACATCGTGGCCCCCGGTGCCCTGAACCTGGAGTTCGCCCTGAAGTTCTGGGGCCCGGACAAGATCATGTTCGCCAGCGACCACCCGTGGCTGGACATCCAGCCCTTCGTGGACCTGGTGGAGGGCGCCGGCCTCTCGCCGGAGGACAGGGCCAAGATCTACGAGGGAAACGCCCGGAAGCTGTTCCGCATCCAATGAAGACCGGCCGGCCCTCCGCGGCGAGGACGGCCTGCTCCCCAGGAGGTGACCGATGCCGGCGCGACCCGGTGCCCAGTACCTGGAGGGGCTGCGCGACGGCCGCGCGATCTGGCCGGACGGCGAGCGGGTGAAAGACGCCACCACGAACCCGCGCCTGGCCCGCGGGCCGGAGACGTAAACAAGGTCCTCGCCCGCCGCCGTGGCACGCGGCGCCACCGGCCCCGAAGGAGGCCCTCCCATGCCGAAGCCGCCGACGCGCCCCCTGGGGATCCAGCACGTGGCCATCAAGGTGCACGATATCGATGCGGCCATCGCCTTCTACACCGAGGTCATGGGCATGCGCCTCTCGGAGCGCCACGAGCCCGGCGCGCTGCGGCCCGGCGGGCCCGGCATGGCCTTCATGAGTTGCGGGCGCAACCACCATGACGTGAACCTGGTCTTCTACCCGAAAGACGCCGGCCTGCAGGCCGGGCAGAACAGCCGCGCCACGGTGGGCCTCGGGCTGCACCACTATGCCTTCCTGGTCCGCGACAGGCGCGAGTTCGACGCGTGGGTGAAGCACCTCGAGGCCTGCGGGGTGCGGTTCGTCCAGGGGCCGCTGGTGCACAGCTCCATCCACCCGGAGGGGGACCGGACGCCCGGGGAGAACCGCTCCGTCTACTTCCTGGACCCCAGCGGCAACGCCATCGAGATCTGCTGCGACATGGGGCAGTTGACCCCGGACGGCCGGATCGACATGCAGTGGCACGCCGAGCGGCTGCTGCGGGACGGGTACGCGGAGGAGGCCCAGCGCGCTCGGGCCGGCGCCGATCCTGCGGCGGTGGGGCGGTAGCGCGCGTCCCCTCGCGCGCAACCCTCGCCCTGGGGGGGGCGTGGGCCGCGA
>DASPOZ010000118.1:0-2561 GCA_035625755.1 Candidatus Sulfotelmatobacter sp. | reverse complement strand
GGGGGCGCGGGCCATGGGCGCTCGCATCAGTCTTGAAGCTCAAGTCGTACTCCGGGAAGCGCCGCGCCAATCCGTCCCGGAACGTGACCTCGTATTCGCCCCGGCAGTATCCGATCCCCGTCACCTGCTGGCTCGGCGGGGCCAGCTTGAGGTCCGTGGGCGGGGCCGGCTGGGCTGCCGCCGCGGCGGCCATGAGCAGGACCACGCCGGTCGCCAGCCCGCGCATCGTGCCTCCGCCTGACCAGGCCCGGCGGGCCCGGAGGCCAAGCCTACCCCGACGGATGCCGCCGGCGCCAGGACTCTGCGTTGGGGAAGAAGAGCGGCTCCCCATAGACATCCACCCCGAACGACTTGATGAGCAACTGCGCCTCATCGGATACGAGCCAGTCCACAAACTCCTTCGCCCCCCGGGCGTTTGTCCGGGGAAACCTGGCGGGGCTCACTCGGATCACGGCGATGAAGTTCAGGAGGTCGGTCTCCTTCTCGACCAGGACCTGGAGGGCGATCTCCTTCTTCAGGGTCAGGTACGTGGCCCGGTCCATCAAGACGTAGGCCTGGCGCTCGTTGGCATACCTGGTGGTGGCCGCGTTGCCCGCGGATCCGTGTTCGAACACTACGTACCACGAACCCGCCGGCGCGATCCCCGCCTTCTGCCATATCTCCATTTCCTTCACGTGGGTGCCGGACCGGTCGCCGCGGGTGACGAAGAGGGCCTGCGCCCTGGCGATCCTCGCGAAGGCCGCCGCCGCCCGCCTCTCGGTCCGCACGCCGGCCGGGTCCGCCGCGGGGCCCAGGATGACGAAGTCGTTGTACATCACGTCCCGGCGGTCAACGCCGAAGCCCTCGGCCACGAACTTGTCCTCGAGCGCGCGGGCGTGGACCATCACGAGGTCGAAGCTGCCCCCCTTGGCCATCTCCAGGGCGGCGCCTGTGCCGGCGCCCGCGTGGCGCACCTCCACCCCGGTCCGCTTCCGGTAGGCATCCTCCAGGGCACCCACGATGCCCGCGTCGATAGGTCCGATGGTACTGGCCATCATCACCAGCCCCGGTGCCGGCCCGCCTGGATCGGCCGGCCCTGCGGCCGTCCCGGCCAGCAGGAGGCTCAGGGAGGCAGTTGTCACCACGGCCCGCGTCATGCCCCCTCCCTTGGCCCCACGCGCGGGGCGTTCCGCCCTCCGGCGCAGGCCACTCAAAAAATCCCAGATGCAAGGCGGCGCGCGGGGTACCCCCCAAGCCGGGTCGGAGGCGTACCGGGCCGTACGCCGCAGTATCCCAGCTGCCGAGCCAGCGAGGATACTGCTGGCCTTTTTCGGCAGCCGGCTAGGCCTTCAACCACCCTTGCCGGAGGGCGTACCACAGGAGGAGTCCCGCTATGTAACCGGCGCCCATGTTCCACATGGACAGGCCGGCCGTCAGGAGCATGACGTAGCGGTCGCCCTTCTGGAAACTGTTCCCGTGCACGCCGGCCGCCAGCTCCAGCCCGCCGAACATGAGGATCACGCCGAGGATGGCCCGCGGAACGAGTTTGAAGAGCGTGGCCACCGAGTCGGCCAGGAAGAGGCCGGCGAACAGGACGAGGGTCCCCAGGATCACCAGTGCCCCGCCGGTCCGCGCGCCGAAGCGCACGTGCCCCGCCATGCCCCCGGCCCCGTGGCACATGGGGACGCCGCCCAGGCTGGTTCCGATGAGGTTCATGATCCCGTGGTCGATGGCGATGGTCCGCACGGTAACCGGGCGGTCCGGGAACAGGGCGTTGTTCTCCTCCACGGTGGCGACGATGGCGTTGCCCAGCGTCAACGCCGCCTGGGGGAGGCCGAGGCTGAAGACGCCGATGGCCAGGTCCTGCCAGCCGAGCCCCTTCAGGGCGAACGGCGGGAGCCGCGGGTGAAAGGAGACCCGGCCGAGTTCGCCGAGGAGGGCCGGCTCGCGTGCCAGCGCCACCATCACGCCGAAGCCGAGGAGCACGAGCAAGGCCGGGACGCGCTCCCGTGAGAGCAGGAGGAAGGTCAGCGCGGCGGCGGCAACGGCCAGGAAGAGGTCCCCCGCCATCATCCGGACGCCCTCGAGGATGAAGGCGAGCCCCAGCCCGAGCACGATGCCTTGCACGATGGGCCTGCTGGTGATCCGGGCGATCCAGGTCACCGCCCCCGTGAGCCCCATGATCAGCCAGAGGGCGCCCGTGAACAACCCCGAGGCCCAGATGGCGCCCGGACCGATGGCGCCGGGGTGGCTGATGGCCGCGGTGCCGATGGCCTTCATCGGCTGCACCGGGACGGGCGTCTTGAAGTAAAGTCCGGCGACGATCTTGAACAGGCCGAAGGCCACGAGGATCCCCGCGGGGTCCATGCCACTGAGGGTGATGTACCCCACCACGAACGGGATGAGGGTGCCCAGGTCGCCGAAGGCGCCGGCCCATTCCATTCGGTCGTATCGGTTCCCCGGGCGGGGCGCCGCCGGGTCCAGCTTCCCTTCCTTGTCTTCGCGATGTGCTGGCGCGTGCATATCGATGGCCGACAAAAAAAGGGTCAGGCGGCCACGTGACGATTCCAGGTCCGGAGGAG
>DASPOZ010000117.1:0-18601 GCA_035625755.1 Candidatus Sulfotelmatobacter sp. | reverse complement strand
ACGAGGGCCTGGGAGAAGAACCTCGAAACCATCCCGGGCGTCGCGCCCGGCGAGACCGTGGCCGAGAGCATCCGCGTGGGCAGCCCCTCCAGCATGGCGTGGCGGGGGCTCCTTGCCGTGCGCGAATCCCGGGGACGCTGTCTCGCCGTGACGGACGAGGAGATCCTTAAGGCCCAGGCGCTGCTGGCGCAGGCGGCCGGCATCCTGGGCGAGCCCACCGGCGCCGCCTCGCTGGCCGGCGCCATCCAACTACGCCAAGCCGGCGTGCTGCGGCCGGACGACCTCGTGGTGTGCATGATGACGGGCCACGGGCTCAAGCAGCCCTCCGCCCTCGCCCACCACTTCCGCCTCCCCGACCCCATCGCGCCCAGCCTCGCCGCCCTGGGACGCCTCGTCCGCCCCTAGCAGGCTGCTGAAAAAGGCCCAACAGTTCTCCCCGCTGCCTCGGCGGCAGCGGGAGCGGCGTTGGCGTGCTCGCGCGCTCGCTGCGGCGTACGCCCCGGTACGCCTCACTCGGCGCATCGCGCACCGCCTTGCACCTGGGCCTTTTTGAACAGCCTGTGCGAAGGAGAGTCCTTTCAGCAAGCTGCTGGGAGGGTTGCCGGGCTTGATGGGAGGATGCGGCCCGCCAGGCCGCAAAATCCCCCTTCCCCCCCTTTTCGAAAGGGGGGACAGAGGGGATTTGGATGGCGGGCAAGGGATCGAGGAAAGGCTCAGTACGTCGGGCGCTGGGCGAGGTACCAGTCGAGGATCTTCGCGCCGTCCCAGGCCACCACGCCGCGGTGGCGCAGGATCGCCTCGAAGGCCCGCTCCACGTGGCGGACGCGGTGCGGCTGCCCCGAGAGATACATGTGGCACGCCATGGCCATCACCTTGGGGCGCTCTGCGGACTCCGCGTAGAGGCACTCGAAGGCATCCATCGCCCGCGCGTACCAGATGTCCGAGGCATGGTGCTGGAGCGCCATCATCACGATGTCGTGGAGCTCGAAGTTGTACGGCAGCGCCACGATGGGGCGCGACGTCGTCTTGACCGTCACCGGCTCGTCGTCCAGCGCCCAGTCGCCGATGTACTCGATCCCCGCCTCGGCCAGGTGGTCGATGGTTTCGTGCGTCTGCGTGAGCCCCGGCCCGAACCAGCCGCGGACCCGCCGGCCGGAGAAGCCCTGGATGATGTCGATGGAGCGGCGGATGACCTCCCGCTGATCCTCCAGCTTGTGCATCGGGATCTGTTCGAAGCTGTGCGCGTTCAGCTCCCAGCCGCTCTTCACGCAGGCCTCGACGACCTGGGGATAGGACTGGCAGACCTTCGCGTTCAACGTCACCGTCGGCGTGATCCCCAGCCGCTGGAACACACGGCGGACCCGCCAAAAGCCCACCCGCATGCCGTACTCGTGCCAGCTCCAGTTCGGCACGTCCGGGATCACGACCTGCCCCTGGGGTGGCGGGATGACCGTGCGGGCCATCGGCCGGGAGATGTCCCAGTCCTCGAGCGCGACCACCGGCCACACGATCAGCCGGACCCCCTCGGGCGCCACGAGCGGCGGTCGCCCCTCGATGGGCGTGAAGTCCAGACGCTCTCGGGGCAGCATGGTTCCCTCCTCATCTCCAGCGCGGCATCGCCATCCGGGCCTGGATTCTCATCCCCCATTGCGCCGGTGTCAATAGCGCCGGCGCGGAGCGCAGAGGCGGATCCTGCCGGGGGATGTCAGCGGCCACCCCGATGCATGGCAAACGCCACGCGGGTGATAGACTCTGTCGTGGCCGGCTCCTTCGTGTGCGGCTCCTTCGTGTGCGGCGCGTGGCCGCGTGCGTCGGTAACTGCCAGCAGCAGCGTGCGGCACGGTGGTAGCCGGCCGTTCCATCGGAGCTTTGCTGATCCGCCGGGGTCGAGGATGCTGAGCCCGGACGCCCTGCGGCCACACCACCACGTGTGGGGCCGGGCCTCGGCATCCTGCGGACTCGGCCGATAGCAAAATATCAAAGCCTGACCCTCACTGGCCTGCACAGGCTCGGGCGAGCGCGGGGTGACGGACGGGCCTCCGGCCCCGGAAGAGTGCAGGGAGGGGCCGGGGGGTTCCGTGTGCTCCGATCAGAACGGCCCTTTCGCCCATTGAGCGGAAGGGCCGTCGGCCTGGGTCCCGGCGGGCGCCGATGCTCCTGCGAACGCCGCGGGAGGTATGGGGCAGTCGGCGCTAGCGCTTCGGTAGGAAGTCGTTGGTGTAATAGGACTCCACGTTCGCCGCGCGCTTGGCCAGGCCGCCGAACTGGGCCATCAGCTCCTCGGTCGCCTGCCACGCCGCCTTGGTGCTGTAACCGATCCCGTATCGGGCGGTGTCCGAGGAATCGAGCAGGCCCTTCGTCGCCTTGAGCTTCTCCAGTTCCACCTCGCGGTTGCGCTGCGCCACCTTCAGCAGGGCGTCGATGGCCTCCTCGGGGTGCTCCATGGCGTACTGATAGGACCGGATGGTGGCGCGCACGAAGGCCCGCACCACGTCCGGCTGCTTCTCGATGGTGGCCAAGTTCGCGCCGATGCCGTCCCCCATGGTGTTGATCCCATAGTCGCTGTACATGAAATAGTCCACATCCTTCACTTGGTCCTTCAGGCCGATGTAGGAGTCGTTGTAGAAGCCGGTGATTGCCTCGGCCCGCTTGCCGGTGAAGGTCTGCGTCCGAGTGCCGCCGTCCGCGGCGAAGACCTTCACCTTGCCAGCGTCCACACCGTTCTTCCGCATGAGCGCCATGAGCATGGTGGTCGTCGTGTCGCCCTGGAGGGTGGCCACCGTCTTCCCCTCGAGATCCTTGGGCGACTTGATGTTGGCGCTCTTCCAGCTGATCAGGGCGTTGGGGCTCACCTGGTAGAGCTGTAGCACCTGCCGCAGCGGCATCCCCTGGGCCACGCCCAGCATGAGCGAGGGCGGGTCCATGACGGCGAAGGTATCCTGCCCGCTGGCCACCAGCTGGAGCGCGGCCGAGACACCGGTTCCCTCCAGCACCTGCAGATCCAGGCCCTCGGCCGCGTAGAACCCCTTCTGCTGCCCCATCAGGTAGGGCGAACGATGGCCGTTATACGTGAAGGCCAGGCGCAGCGTGACTTTCTTCAGGGATTCTCCCGCCTCAACGGGCCTCGCCGTCGCCGTGACCGCGATCCCCACGGTGACCAGGAGTGCCGCAACAGCGCGGGGCCATGGCTTCCCTTGCATGTCTCCTTCCCTCCTTGTGGTTAGGCCTTCTCCAACACGCCGTACTGCTCGAATATCTCACGGATGCGCCCCACGCACCGCGAGAAGCCGTCGCCCTCCCGCATGGCGAGATTTCGGGGGCGGGGCAGGTCCACCGTCACGGTCGCCGCGATCCGCCCGGGGCGCGGGGTCATCACCAGCACCCGGTCGGCCAGGAAGACCGCCTCCCGGATGTCGTGGGTGACGAAGACCACGCTCTTGCCCGTATCCTGCCAGATCCGATGGAGTTCCACTATCATCTGCTCGCGGGTGAGGGCGTCCAGCGCGCCGAAGGGCTCGTCCATCAGCAACAGCGGCGGATCATGGATAAGGGCACGGCAGATCGCCACCCGCTGCCGCATGCCGCCGGACAGCTCGAACGGATACCTGTCCTCGAATCCCGCCAGCTTGACCATCTGCATCAGATGACGGGCCCGGCCGAGATAGTCCTCTCGGCGCAGCCGGCGCATCTCCACCTGGAGCAGGACGTTGTCCAGTGCGTTACGCCAGTCCAGGAGCACGTCGCGCTGGAAAACGATGCCCACGTCGGTGACGGCGCCGGCCACCAGCCGGCCGGCCACCCGCACCTCGCCCGCGCTCGGGGCGTCCAGGCCGGCGATGCCCATGAGGAGCGTGCTCTTGCCGCACCCGCTGGGCCCGACGATGGCCAGGAATTCGCCGCGCACGAGGGACAGGCTGACGCCGTCCAGCGCAACGAGCGGGCCGCCTTTGGTCCAATAACGCTTGGTGATGGCGCGGACGTCCAGCATCGGGCCTGCCGCCGCCTCCGCCGCCCCATCGCCGCCGCCTCCGCTGTCGGTCCCGGAGCGCGGGGGTGGGCCGAGGCCATCAACGGCGGCTCTCACCGTGCGCCACCCGCTGGGAGATGTGCCAGGGCAAGCACGCCCGCTCCAGCAGTTCCAGGGCCGCGAAGAGCAGCACGCCCATCAGACTGAGGACGATAAGCACCGAGAAGGCCAATTGCACATCCATGGTGCCATTGGCCTGGATCAATAGGTATCCGAGGCCCCGGTCCGAGCCGACGAACTCCCCCACCACGGCCCCCACCACCGCCAGCGTGCTGGCCACCTTGAGCCCGGCGAAGATGTTGGGCAGGGCAGCCGGGATGCGGATCTTGAGGAGGGTGTCCCAGCCCCGCGCGCCCATGGATCGAGCCAGCCAGATCACCTCCTGGGGGACGGACTTGAGCCCAGTGAGCGTGTCGATGACGATGGGGAAGAAGCACACCAGGAAGGCCACCAGCACCTTCGGCGTGGGGCCGAACCCGAACCACACCACCAGTAAGGGGGCGATGGCCACCTTGGGGATCGTCTGCGAGGAGACCAGCAGGGGATACAGAGCGTCCGCCAGCCCCCGGAAGCGCAGCAGCGACGCCGCCAGCACGATGCTGAAGACCGCCCCCAGCAGGAAGCCCACCAGGACCACCTGCAGCGTCATCCACGAGTGCAGGAGGATCCGTTGCCACTCCGCCACGATCTTCAGGAGCAGGCGCGACGGCGGCGGCAGCAGGTAGGGGGGGATGCGGAAAAAGGCCACGCCCGCTTCCCATCCCGTCAGGGAACACACCACCAGCAGCGCGGGGTACAGCGACCGGGACCGGCGGGGCCCCGGCGTCTCCACAGCGGCGGGGAGGGCCTCCGCCACCTGCCCGCTATCCATCCGCGCGCCCCCGCAGCCCCGGCCACACGGCGCGGAGGGCGTGCGCCAGCGCCTCGTTCGCCGCGCGGTCGCGGATCGAGACCCGGATCGTGTCCCGATCCTCCAGGCCGTTGAACGTGCGCCCGTCCACCACCAGGATCCCCCGCCGGACCAGGGCCTCGACCAGGGCAGGGGACGACACCCCTTCGAGGGCCAGCAGGAGCATGTTCGAGTCGCCCCCGTGGATGCGGCAGCCGTCCAGGCCGCCCAGGGCGTCGCGGAGGAAGGCGGCCTCCCGGTGGAAGGCGCGGCGGGAGGACTCCAGGAACTCGCCGTCGTCCATCGCCGCCACCGCCGCGGCCGCCGCCAGGCCGGAGACGTTGAACGGCGGCCGCACCATCTCCACGAGGGCGAGGCGCGCGGGGTCGGCGACGACGTACCCGACGCGCAGCCCGGCCAGCCCAAAGTATTTGGAGAACGTCCGCAACACCGCCACGTTCCGCCGACCTGCCAGCAGCGGGGCCGCGCCCACCTCCGGGGGAAAGATCAGCGCCTCATCCACGACGAACATGGTGGCGGGGAATCCCGCCGCCAGACGCTCGATGTCCGCGGTGGCGATCTCGGCGCTCGTCGGGTTATTCGGGGTGCACAGGAACGCCAGGGCCGTCGGCGCCGCCTCCAGGGCCCGGGCCATCGCCGCCAGGTCCGGCGCCCATGGGGGATCGCTCCGCACCGGGACCGGCACCGCACCCCGCGCATCCACCTCCAGCTCGTACCGGGGAAATGTGGGGATGTGGATCAGGACGCGGTCGCCCTCGTCAGTCCACGCGTGGACGAGCAGCTTGATCACCTCGTCCAGGCCGTCGCCGAAGACCAGCGCGTCGCCCGGCACGCCGTGCCACCCCGCCACCCGGCGGCGCAGGTCGGCCAGCCCCACGTCCGGGTACTCGTGGGCGCGGTCCAGGGCCCCCCGGGCCGCCTCGCGGCTGCGCGGTGGGGGGCCGAAGGGGTTGATGTTCAGCGAGAAGTCCAGGACTCGGCCGGCATCGATCCCGCAGCGGCGCGCCACGTCCTCCACGGAACTTTCCCTCTCGTAGAGGGTAGCGCTCGGCATGGCCGCCAGGTGCCGGTTGCTCATGGGGCGGTCGCGCGGGGGGGCGCCACGCCGGCCAGCAGGCGGCCGCACCCGTCGAGGGTTCCCGCCCAGCCGGCGGCGCGGAGCAGCGCCCAGAGGGTCACTTGGTTGCTGGTCAGCACGGGCTTCCGCAGCGCCCGCTCCAGAGCGTCCACGACCTCCAGCGCTCGCAGGTCGGTGCAGCTCACGAAGACGGCCTCCGCCTGCGGGTCATCCGCCTCCACGGCCAGGGCATAGACCCGTTCCGGCGGGACCTCGCGAATCGCCTGGCCCGAGAGGCCGAGGCCCCGACACACCCTCACGCAGAACCCCCGGCCCTCGAGGAACGCCTGCTCCAGCCGGTTGACCGAGTCCAGATACGGCGTTGCCAGGGCGATGCACCGAACGCCCAGGTGTTGCAGGGCGGCCACCATGGCTGCCGAGGTCGCGACCACCGGACAATCGGCCTGGTCGGCGAGGCGGTCCATCTGTCGTTGCAGCGCCTCCCACCCGTCGACGAACGACCCGCTGGTGCACGCATAGACTAGGACAGCGGGTCTCAACGTGGCCAGGAGCGCGGCGGCGTGGTCCACCTCACGGTTCATCTCACGCAAGCCTTCCGGCGTCGTCTCCCGCAGCATGACCCGGGTGGCGTGGAAGGTGAAGCCCGGGGGCGCCACCCGGTTGAACTCGGGCTCGATGACGGCGTTCACCGAGGGCACGATCAGCCCCACCCGGGTCCGCCGCCCGCGGGGATCAGGAGCGTGTGCCGGCATGCCACGAGGCCCGATACGCCTCCACGTCCCTCCCGCCCCGCACGGCCACCAGGACCAGATGGCGCAGAAGATCCACGAAGGCGGCATTGGTGGCGGCGTCCGTCCCGTCCACGTAGGGGCGGAGCTGCCCCCCCACCGGATCCACCGCCCCCGCCCGGACGGACTCCTCGATCAGCCGCCGCTCCTCCTCGCCCGAGTGGAACGCGGTCTCGTTGTGGAGGGCGGCAGCCAGGCACGCCGCCACGGCGTGGGCGCCCCAGTTAGAGATGTTGGCGATCACCGCCACGTCGGCGGGAAGCTCGGCCGCGATCCCGCCCTGGCAGGGACACTCGCACAGTTCCCCGTTGGCGACGGTCTTCCGGACCTGCTCGGCCACCACGCCCATCCCCAGCTCGTTCCCCAGGTCCCCGATCCCGACCGTCGCAATCCCCTGGGCGCGGGCGCGGCCGAAGAGCGCGTCCGTCTTGGCTGTGAACGCGGAGATGTCGAACCCTCCCCCCGCGTGGTAGCGGCCCCGCCGGTTGGCACCGGGCCGCTCTACGGCCACGACGGCGGCGGGCCGCAGTTCGTCCAGGAGCGCCCCGGCCCGGGCCTCGGCCTCGGCGGGGTCCAAGGGAAAAGGAAGCACCGCGCAGCGGTGGCGGCCGACCCGCAGGCCCGCCGGCGGGCCCGGCACCAGCCCGGCGCAAGCCAGACAGGCCTCGAAGACCGCCGCGGCCGCGGGCTCGCACACCCCCACCGGCACCGCCCCCATGCCTACAGACAGGGCGCGGGCTAGGACGGCAGCGCCCACTGGCCCATCCGTCTCGGGGCGCTGATAGTCCCGGATCATGAATCCGGAGAGAAGGAGGACGCAGTCCCCCGGCCGGACCCGGTCCAGCAGCAAGCGGCTCGCCGCCAGCGTCAGCGGGCCGGCGGCGTGCTCCCGGGCCGCCAGGTACAGCTCGCGCAGCGGGATCCCCTTCAGGATGCTCCAGTTGGACACGGGGGCCGTCATCAGGTGGTCGGCCGCCTCGGCGATCCGTTCCAGGCTAATGCCGCTCATCGAGGTAGTCTTCCAGGCGCACGCCCTCCTCGCCGGGGAACCGGCGCCGGGCGAAGACCTCTTTCATGGCGAGGGGCACGGTGGCGTCGATCCCCACCTTACCGCGGTGGACGTGGCGCACGTCCTCCCGGGTGTAGCTGGGGATGCGCGGGATCACGTAGACGCCGGTCTCGGGGGTGCAGCGGGTCTGGATGGCCCACAGCACGTCGGTGGCGTCGAACGGGTCCACATCCGCGTCCACGATCACGGCGACCTTGATCCAGGAATAGGCGGCGAGGGCGGCCATCAGGGCATTCTTCGGCTGATCCTCGTTCTCCTTGTGGATGGCGATCACGCAGCCGAAGACGTATCCCGGCGTCGCGATGTCCACGATGCGGGGGACGAAGGCGGCCACCCTCTTGTAGACCTCGACCTGCACCGGCACGCCCACCAGGTTGAGGTCTTCGGTCCCGCCGGCCAGGATGGCGTGGTAGATGGCGTCGCGGCGGCGGGTGATGGCCGAGACCCGGAACACGTGGTTGCGCATCACCGGCACGTAGCCATCGGTGAACTCGCCGAAGGGGCCCTCCTCCTCGCGCACATGGGGGAGGACCTCACCTTCGATCACCATCTCGGCATCGGCCGGCACCTCCAGCGGGATGGTCTTGCAGGGTACCACGCGCAATGGCTTTCCCTGCCAGCCGCCCGCCACCTCTAGCTCGTCGGCGTCGTAGGGGACCTTGGACGCGCCGCTGAGCATGAGGCCCGGCGGCGCGCCGACCACGATGGCACAGGGCAACGACCGGCCGCGGGCCTCGGCCTCGGCGTGGTAGCGTCCCAGGTGCTGCGGGGGCATCATCCGGATCCGGAGCTTGTCGCCCCCCACCAGCTGCGCCCGGTTCCAGGACGCGTTGTACGCCCCCGTCTCCGGATGCCGGGCCAGGAGCACCCCGGCCGTCAGGTACGCCCCGGCGTCGCGCTCGGAGAAAACGACCTGCGGGACGTCGCGCGCCACCTCGATCCGCTCGCGCAGCACCACGTCCTGCACGGGGCCGTCGGGGACGCGCTCCACGGGGAGCCTCCTCGCCTCGTTGGCCACCAGCGTGGGCAGCAGACTGCCCTCCTCCAGCCCCACCGCCGCGGCCAAAGTGTGCCGAAATCCGAAGACGTTGGTCGCCACGGGCATGGTCGTCCCGCGGACCCGGGGGAAGAGGAGGGCCTTGTTGGGACCCCTCTGCATCCGCCGCATCACGGCGGTTAGCTCGTGGCGCGGGTCCACCTCGCGGTGCACCCGGTACAGGTCGCCCTGGGCTTCGAGCCAGGTCAGGACTTCCCGAAAGCTTTCCACCGCCGCCCCACCTCAACCCACTCCGTCCACGGCGTACGCCATGCCCTGGAGGCCTCCGGCATCACCCCCGAAAGCCAAATAGAACGGCCTCGCCGCCGGCCCACTGGAAGGGCCGTTGCCATGGGAGAACCTCCCGCGTCGAGAGAACGCTAAAGGGAAGCGAGGGACCCGAGCCCGTCGAGGCGCTCACGCGCCCACGGGCACCGTCCAGCCGTAGGGATCGTCCAGGGTGCCGTACTGGATGCCGACGATGGTGTCGAAGAAGCGCTTGGTCCACTCGCCCACTCCGCCCCCGTTGATCACCATCCGCTGGCCCTTGTAGTGCAGCTCGCCCACGGGCGAGATCACGGCCGCCGTGCCGGAGCCGAACACCTCCCGCAGCCGGCCGGCCGCGTGGGCCTCCGCCACCTCGTCGATGGTGATGGGACGTTCGGCCACGCGCAGCCTCCATTCCCGCGCCAGGTGCAGCACGCTCTCGCGGGTGATGCCGCCCAGGATGGTCCCCTCCAGGGGCGGCGTCACCAGCTCATCGCCGATGCGGAAGAGGATGTTCATGGTCCCCACCTCCTCCACGTAGCGGTGCTCCGCCGCGTCCAGCCACAGCACCTGGGTGAACCCCTTGGCGTGCGCCCCCTCGGCCGCCAGCAGGCTGGCCGCGTAGTTGCCGGGCGTCTTGGCGGCGCCCGTCCCGCCCTTGGCGGCCCGGCCGTACTGCTCCTCCACGATGATCTTCACCGGATTGAAGCCCTCCTTGTAGTATGCCCCCACCGGCGAGAGGATCACGAAATAGATGTAATTGCGGGAAGGGTGCACGCCCAGGGCGGCTTCGGTGGCGATGATGGTGGGTCGGACGTAGAGGGAGCAGCCGGCCGTCCGCGGCACCCAGTCGGCCTCCAGCCGCACCAGCTCCTTGAGGCAGCGCAGGGCGAAGCCCTCGTCCAGAGGCGGGATGCAGACGCGGGCCGAGGATCGGTTCAGGCGCGCGATGTGCCGGTCCGGGCGGAAAAGGACGACCCCCTTCTTGGCGTTGCGGAAGGCCTTCAGCCCGTCGAACACCGCCTGGCCGTAGTGCAGGACCACAGCCGCCGGGTCCATGCTGAAGGGCCCGTAGGGGACGATCCGGGCGTCGTGCCAGCCCTTCCCGTGGGTGTAGTCCACCGCCAGCATGTGGTCGGTGAGGATCTGACCGAACCCCAGGTCCGCATCCGGCACGCGGGGCCGCGGGTGTGTCGTCTTCGTGATCCGCAGGTCCATCATCCACCTCGCAATCCGAAGCTATGAGCAATGAGGGATGAGCAATGAAAGGCTTCCGGGGCACTCAGTCCTCATGCCTCATTGCTCATTGCTGCGCGTCAGAGGCCGAGGCCGCCCGTCACCTCCAGCATAGCGCCGGTCACGTAGCCGGCCTCCTCCGAGGCCAAGAATACGGCCATCCCCGCAACGTCCTCGGGCCGGCCCACGCGCTGCATGGGGATGGCCGCGATGGATTGCAGGCGCGGCCCCTCGGGAATGGACCGCGTCATGTCGGTATCGACGAAGGCCGGCATGATGGCATTCACCGTGACGTTGTGCCGGGCCAGCTCCAGGGCGGCCGCCTTGGTCAGGCCCAAGACGCCGGCCTTGGCGGCGCTGTAGTTGGTCTGCCCCACGTTGCCGTTCTTGCCGGAGATGGACGACATATTGATGATGCGGCCGAACTGGCGCTCCCGCATCCCGGCCGCTACGGCGCGGCAGCAGAGCCAGGTGCCCTTGAGGTGCACGGCGATCACCTGATCGAAGTCCTCCTCGGTCATCTTGTGGAGCATGGCGTCCCGCAGGATCCCGGCGTTGTTCACCAGGATGTCCACCCGGCCGAAGACCTCGGCGGCGCGGGCCACCATGGCGTCCACCTGGGCCTTGCGGGTCACGTCCAGGGCGATGGGGAGGATGCGCCGGCCCGGCGATTCCAGGTCGCGGGCCACGGCCTGCACGGCCGCGTAGTTCACGTCGCACACCGCCACGTCGGCCCCCTCGCCGGCGAAAGCCGCCGCGATGGCCCGGCCGATGCCGCGCCCCGCGCCCGTGACGATGGCCTTCCGGTCCTTGAGCCGCATGCGCGCCAGCACCCCGCCCGGCCCCCGCGCAGGCCACAGGCCCGGCCGCGGGGGCCCGGCCCGGGGGCGGACCAGCATTGTAGCCCCCGATTCCGCAATCCGCAATCCGCATTCCGCAATGGGCAAGGGGGGTCTTGGCGCCGGGCCGCCGGTTGGCCTAGAATCTGGGGCATGAGCAGGGGGCAAGCACCGCGGGAGCCGGGAGGGCCGGGCCGCCGCTGGATCATCCACGTGGACATGGATGCGTTCTACGCGGCCGTGGAGCAGCTCGATCACCCGGAATACCGCGGGAAGCCCGTGATCGTGGGGGCGGACCCGCAGGGGGGGAAGGGCCGCGGGGTGGTCTCGGCCTGTTCCTACGAGGCCCGCCGTTTCGGCGTGCGTTCCGCCCTCCCCATCTCGCAGGCCTACCGCCTGTGCCCGGGCGCCATCTACGTGCGGCCGCGGATGGAGCGCTACGAGGAGATGTCCCGCCGGGTCTTCGCCGTCCTCCGCTCCGTCACCGACCTGGTGGAGCCCCTCAGCATCGACGAGGCCTTCCTCGACGTAACAGGGAGCCAGAAGCTTTTCGGCGACGCCGAAACCATCGGCCGCCGGCTGAAGGCCCGGATCCAGGAGGCCACGGGTCTGGTGGCGTCCGTGGGGATCGCGCCCAACAAGTTCCTGGCCAAGATCGCCTCGGACCTGGGGAAGCCGGACGGCTTCGTGGTGGTGCCCCACGGCGGCGAGGCCGCCTTCCTGCGGCCGTTGCCCCTGTTCCGCCTCTGGGGCGTGGGTCCGAAGACCGAGGCCCGCCTGGCGCGCCTGGGCCTGCGCACCATTGGCGACCTGGCGGCCTTCCCGCGCCCCACCCTGGAGGATCTGCTGGGCGAGGCCGGCGGCCACCTCGCGGACCTGGCGCATGGGGTCGACGACCGCGAGGTGGTGCCCTGGGAGGCGGCCAAGTCCATCGGGGCCGAGACGACCTTCGGCGAGGACACGGATGACCCCGAGCGGCTCCGGGAAACCCTGCTGGCCCTGGCCGACCGGGTGGCGCACCGCCTCCGCGACGAAGGGTACCGCGCCGGCACCGTGACCCTGAAGTACCGGGACAGCACCTTCACCACCCTCACCCGCGCCATGACCCTCGGCGAGCCGACAGACGTGAGCGGCGCGCTCTATCGCGCCGCCCTCGCTTTGCTGGAGCGCGTTCCCCGGCGCCAGCGGAAGGTGCGCCTGCTGGGCGTGAGCGCCTCGCGCCTGCTCCCGGCGGCCGGCACCGCCGAGCAGCTCTCGCTGTTCGGGGGCCGGCGCGAGAGGTCCCGCTCCCTGGAGCGGGCGGTGGATGCTATCCGGGAACGCTTCGGCGAGGACGCCATCCGCCGCGCCGCCCTCGCTCCGGCGGCCGGCGCGCCGGAGAACGCCCCCGGCCCGCGCACGGCCGGGCGCCGTGCCCGGCGCCGCCCGGGGGCTCCGCATTGACGATTTGCGATTTGCGATTTAGGATTGATGATTATATACCGAAGGTGCCGCAGTGCACGGGGAGGACCTGCCAATCGACAATCGCAAATCGACAATCGTCAATCGTCCATAGCCCGACCCCCGGTCCCCGACCCCTGACCCCTGCTTGAGGTGGAGGGCGTATGCCGCAACCGGTCCCCATCTCCCACCCGCTCCGCAGCCTCTTCCGCACGCTCACCGAACGCACCTTCTCCCACCGCCTGAGCTGGCCAGACACGGACGTGATCGGATACGTGTCCGACGTCCTGGTGGATTTCGCCCACGTCGAGAACATGTACCGGATCCGCAACGCCCGCGGCCACCGGGTGGAAGAGGTGGCCGAGCTGCTCCTGGAGGGGGACCTGCTGCACCGCGCCGGCTCGCCAAACCGGGAACGCGAGGTGCAGAAGCACATCGGCGACTACACCCTCTTCATGACCGGCCTCTTCCCCGAATGCGTGCGCCGGCTGAAGACCCGCCGCGTGCTGGCCCCCGCGGATGCCTTCCTGGACTACATGCACGTTGGCAAACACGCCTACGGCGTGGTGGCGGCCCACACCGCAGGCGATCACGCCGAGACCGCCCCGCTGTTCCGCAAGCTCTCCCAGAACTTCGAGCTGTGCGTGTACGGCCTGGGCCACGTGCGCCACGACCTGGACCAGCTCCGCCACCCGGCCTTCCAGACATTGCAAGGCCTCTTCCAAGGCTGACCGACCGGCAGGGCGCCGGTTATCCTGGGGGGGATGATGATGTCGTCGCAGAAGACCGTCCGCATCCGAAGAGCAGCCCGGCAAATCGCCGACATCATCGAAGCGGCCCTGGCAAGGCTGTCGCCCGCGGAACGGGAAGCTCGCTGGCGCACCTTCGAGAAAGTAACCGCCGAAGCCCGCATTCGTCGCGCCACGCGCGGGGCGCGGTGTGTCCAAAAGACCCGAAAGCCCTTGCCTCGGCCCGCCCCCCTGCGCTAATCTGGCCGATCTCCACGCACCCTCGGGGGCCTGGGATGCCCGTGGCCCTCCCGACCCCCTGCGGCCATCCCCCCGAAGGAGGCACCCTTGTGAGAACGGATATCGTGATCCTGGATGGGGCGCGGACGCCCTTCGGCACCTATTGTGGCAGCCTGCACGACGTGACGGCCACGGACCTGGGCGTGGTGGCCGCCAGGGGCGCCCTGGAGCGGGCGCGGGTCGCCCCGGCCGATGTGGACCAGGTGATCTTCGGCAACGTGATCCAGACCAGCGCCGACGCCATCTATCTGGCCCGCCACGTGGGCCTGAAGGCCGGCTGCCCCATCGAGACGCCGGGCCTCACCCTGAACCGCCTGTGCGGCTCGGGGTTCCAGGCCGTGGTGACGGCGGCGCAGCAGATCCAGCTCGGCGAGGCGCAGGTGGTGCTGGCCGGCGGGGCCGAGAACATGAGCCAGGCCCCCCACGTGATCCGGGGCGCCCGCTGGGGGCTGCCCCTCTTCGGCGGGCAACTGGAGGACGCCCTCTGGGCCTCCTTGAACGATCCCTACGCCGGGTGCAGCATGGCCATCACCGCCGAGAACCTGGGCGAGCAGTACGGGGTCACCCGCAAAGACGTGGACGACTTCGCCTACGTCTCCCAGATGCGGGCCAATGAGGCATGGGAGAAGGGACGCCTCGCGGAGGAGGTGGTGCCCGTCCCCGTCAAGGGCAAGAAGGGCAAGGAAACCAGCTTCGAGCGCGACGAGCACCTGCGCCCACACACCACCCCCGAGGGGCTGGAGAAGCTGAAGCCGGTCTTCAAGCCGGACGGCCTGGTGACGGCCGGCAACGCCAGCGGCATCTGCGATGGCGCGGGGGCCCTGGTGGTCACCTCCGCCGAGGTGGCGCGGCGGCGGGGCTGGAAGGCGCTGGGCCGGGTGCTGGCGTGGGCCGTGGCCGGGGTGGCTCCGAAGATCATGGGCATCGGCCCGGCCCCAGCCATCCGCGGCGCCCTGAAGCGCGCGAACCTGGCCCTGGATGACATGGACCTGGTGGAGGTGAACGAGGCATTCGCCGCCCAGTACCTGGCCGTGGAGAAGGAGCTGAAGCTGGATCGGGAGCGCACCAACGTGAACGGCGGGGCCATCGCCCTGGGCCACCCCGTGGGGGCCAGCGGCGCGCGCATCCTGTTGACGCTGCTCTACGAGCTGCGGAGGCGGGGCGACCGCTACGGCGTGGGCTCCGCCTGCATCGGCGGCGGGATGGGCATCGCCGTGATCGTCGAAAACCTGAAACACTGACACCGTTCGATGGTTCGGCAGTTCGGTGGTTCGGTGGCTCCAATCGGCGGGGACCGAGCCGAACGACCGAACTACCGAACCACCGAACAATCGAACGCCCTCGGGGGGTAGCCATGACCATCAAGAAAGTCGGTGTGGTGGGGTGCGGGCTGATGGGGGGCGGGATCGCGCAGGTGACGGCCGAGGCGGGCTACCCGGTGGTGGTGCGCGAGGTGACCCAGCCGCTCCTGGACAAGGGGCTGGGCGCCATCAAGAAGAACCTGGACCGCAGTGTGGAGAAGGGCCGCATGACCGCCGAGGCCCGGGACAAGGCCCTCGCCAACCTGAAGGGGACCACCAGCCTGGAGGACCTGAAGGACTGCGACCTGATCATCGAAGCCATCGTCGAAAACATCGAGGAGAAGAAGCAGCTCTTCGCCGCCCTGGATGCCCTCTGCCCCCCGCACACCATCATCGCCAGCAACACGTCCTCCTGCACCGTGATCGAGATGGCGGCGGCCACCAAGCGGATGGACCGCGTGGTGGGCCTGCACTTCTTCAATCCGGTGCCCATGATGAAACTGGTGGAGGTGGTCCGCACCATCCAGACCGGCGAGGCCACCTTCAGGGCGGCATGGGACTTCGCGAAGTCCGTGGGGAAAGAACCGGTGGCTGCCAAGGACACCACCGGATTCGTCGTCAACCTCCTCCTGGTGCCCTACCTGTTGGATGCCATCCGGGCCCTGGAACGCGGCGTGGCCAGCGTGGTGGACATGGACAAGGCCATGAAGCTGGGGTGCGGCTACCCCATGGGCCCCTTCACCCTCCTGGATTTCGTGGGACTGGATACCACGCTCCACATCGGTGACATCATGTTCGCGGAATTTCGCGACGCGCGATATGCCCCTCCTCCGCTCCTCCGCCGGATGGTGCTGGCCGGGATGCACGGCCGGAAGAGCGGCAAGGGCTTCTACGATTATTCGGGGGCCGAGCCCAAGCCGGCGGACCTGGGCCTGTAACCGATTCCCCGTCCGCCATTCGCCCTTTGGCGGGTGCGGCCCCACGTGGGAAAGGACGGGCGGGGATGAACCCCGCCCCTACACCAAGAAACGGAACGCCCTGTAGGGGCAGGCTTCATGCCTGCCCGAACCGAACGCCCGACGCCGACCCCATGCACGGGGATGGGCGCAGCCCACAACAGAGGGGGATGAGGGATGGCAGCCAAGCGCCGCGTGAGCCGGAGGACCTTCCTGAAAGCCACCGGGGCGGCGGCCGGGGCGGCGGCCGGGGCGGGCTTCCCCGCCGTGCTGCGGGCGCAGGCGCGCACCATCAAGATCGGGGCCATCCACCCGGTGACCGGCCCGCTGGCCGAGGTGGGCCAGTCCATGCGGCTGGCGGCCCAGCTGGCCGTGGATGCCGTGAACGCCGCGGGCGGCATCAAGTCCCTGGGCGGGGCCAAGCTGGCCCTGGTGGTTTCGGATAGCCAGTCGAAGGCGGACGTGGCCGTCTCGGAGACTCAGCGGGTGATCAACGAAGGCGCCGTGGCCATCACCGGCCCCTTCCTCTCGGGTCTCGCCATGGCCATGGTGCCCATCGCGCAGCAGCGGCGGGTGCCCTTTCTGATCGACGTGGCGGCGGCCGACCCCATCACGCTCAACGTGGCCAAGTCGGTGAAGGAGGGGCAGCAGAAGGTCCAGTACGTGTACCGGCTCTTCCCCACCACCACGCTCTTCGGCCGAAAGGCCGTCACCTACATGAACGAGGTCTTCAAGGCCACCGGCACCTCCCCCAAGCGGGCGGTCCTCATGTACGCCAACGACGCGTTCGGCAAGCCGCAGTCCGAATCCTTCATCAAGGCGCACAAGGAGAGCGGGTCCACCTTCGAGATCGTGGAGGTGATCCCGTTCCCCGAGGTCCCCCAGGACCTCTCCACCGAGGTCTCGCGTGCCAAGGCCGCCCGGCCCGACCTGATCTGCCCCATCACCCGGCCGGTCTCCGCGGCGCTGCTGATCCCGGAGCTGGCCAAGCAGCGCGTAGACGTGCTGGGGGTACTCAGCCCGGGGGCGCCCGGCCTGTACGAGAAGCCCCAGATCGATCGGCTCGGCAGGAACCTCGAGTACACCATCGACGTGGTGCCCTGGGTCAATCCTCTGGGGGCGACCGCCAGGAAGGTGGCCGCCGAGTACGCCAAGCGGTCCGGGGGCAAGGCGCTGGACACCAACTCGGGCTACGCCTACGATGCCATCGTCACGCTGGCGGACGTGCTGGAACGGGCCAGGTCCACGGAGGCCGATGCCGTGGTGGACGCCATCAAGAAGACCAACATGCCGGACCCGGTCATGATCTCCGCCGGGAACGTGCGATTCGATGAGGTCGGCGACAACGCCGGCGCCTCCTGCGCCGTGATCCAGATCCTCAAGGGCCGCGCGGCGGTGGTCCATCCCAAGGAGGTGGCCGAGGAGAAACTGGTGTTCCCCGCCCCCAAGTTCTGGGAGCGCGGGTAACCCCTCCTCCCTCCGGTGACCCACGGGCGCCGCCATCCGCGTTGGGGCGGGTGGCGGCGTTTTCTTTCTGCGCGCGCATGAATCTCACGCTGCTCGGACAATCACTGGTGAATGGGCTCCTCTTCGGGGGCGTCTACAGCCTCATGGCCGTGGGGCTGTCCCTCATCTTCGGCGTGATGCGCGTCATCAACTTCGCCCACGGCGACATGATGGTCTGGGGGATGTACCTGGCCTTCCTGCTGAACCTCTCCCTGGGCCTGGACCCCTACCTCGCCTTTCCCCTCTGCGCCGCGGCGCTCTTCGCCATCGGGTTGGCCGTGCAGCGCGGGCTGGTCAACCGCATCCTGGATGCCCCCCACGAGATGCAGATCCTGCTGATGTTGGGCGTGGCCCTCGTGCTGGAAAACGCGGCCCTGGTGCTCTTCGGGCCCGATACGCGCCGGGTGGGCACCGGCCTGGGCGCCAGCGCGCTCTGGCTCGGGCCCCTCTTCCTGGACGTCCCTCGGCTGGTCACCTTCGGGTTCTCCATCGCCATGTCCCTGACCCTCTGGCTCTTCCTCTTCCGCTCGGACCTGGGGCGGACGATCCGCGCCGCCGCCGACAATCCCGTGGGGGCCCTCATCGTGGGCAGCGACGTGAAACGGATCTACACCGTAGCCTTCGGGGTGGGCGCCGCCTGCGTGGGGGCGGCGGGGGCGCTCACGGCGTCGTTCCTGCCCTTCACCCCCTCGGCCGGCCTCTCGCTCACCGTGGCGTCCTTCAACATCGTGATCATCGGGGGCATGGGGAGCCTCCTGGGGGCCTTCCTGGGCGGGCTCCTGGTCTCGGTGGCGGAATCCCTCGGCGCCGTCGTGCTCGCGCCTTCCCTGAAGGAGGTCGTGAGCTTCTCGCTGCTGATCCTAATCCTGCTGTTCCGGCCCAGCGGGCTGTTCGGGAGGCGGACGTGACGGCGGGCCGCTGGGTGGCCCTCGCGGCCTTGCTGGTCCTGCTGGCCCTTCCCGGGGTCCTCGGCCCCTACGGGCTCACCATCTTCATCTTCATCTTCTTTTACGCCTTCCTGGGGCAGGCCTGGAACATCGTGGGCGGCTATGCCGGGCAGCTTTCCGCGGGGCACGCGGCGTTCGTGGGCGTGGGCGCCTACACCTCGGCCAAGCTGGCC
>DASPOZ010000116.1:0-8155 GCA_035625755.1 Candidatus Sulfotelmatobacter sp. | reverse complement strand
CCCGGCCGCTCACCTCCGTCGAGGACCTCCTGGAGCTGGACCGGGGGGTGCGGCGGTCCCTGAACGCGGTGGCCGCCCGCTAGCCGCCCGGCCGGCTCCGTGCGCGGGGCTCTCCCCTTCGTGTCCCCGCCCCCAGGGCGGTGCCCGGGGGCCGGCCCCGCGATTCCCTGGCAACGAAGTTGGAGACGGAATGTTCCCGATACTGCTGAGTATGGCAACGGGCCTGGGGCTGCTGGCGGTGACGCCGGCACAGGCGGTGGGGTGGCTCCAGCAGGCCCTGTGGTTCGTGGTGGTGGTGGGCGTTCTGGTCTTCGTCCACGAGCTGGGCCATTTCCTGGTGGCCAAGCGCGCGGGCGTGGGCGTGCTCAAGTTCTCCCTGGGCTTCGGGCCGAAGGTGCTGGGGTTCCGGCGGGGGGAGACGGAGTACCTCCTCTCGGCGATCCCCCTGGGCGGCTACGTCAAGATGATCGGCGAGGACCCCGCGGACCAGACGGCGGACCCCGAGAAATCCTTCCAGAACAAGTCCGTGGGCTGGCGGTCCCTGGTGGTCCTGGCCGGTCCGGGGTCCAACGTCCTCCTGGCCGCCCTGCTCTTCGCCGGCGTGTTCGTCACCGTTGGCCAGCCGGTGAAGGGCCCGGTGGTGGGCGTGGTGGAGCCCGGGTCCGCCGCCGACCGGGCCGGCCTGCAGCCGGGGGACCGCGTGCTGGCCGTGGGGGCCGCGCCCGTGGCCGCCTGGGACGAGATCCTGGACCGCGTCGAGGAGAGCGAGGGGCGCGCCCTCCCGGTGGAGGTGGAACGGAACGGCCAGCGGCTCTCGGTGACCGTCACCCCCGAGCGCCAGCGGCACGACGTGCAGGCCGTGGCACCTAAGGTGGGCCGCGTGGAGGCGGGTTCGCCGGCGGATCAGGCCGGGGTCCGCGCCGGGGACAAGGTGATCGCCTTCGACGGGGCGCCCATCACCGTGTGGGAGGACCTGGTCCGGCTGATCCACAAGAGCCCTGGACGGACGGGCCACATCACCGTGGAGCGGAACGGCCAGCGCATGGACCTCCAGGTGACGCCCACCGCCGTCCCTAACCCGGCGGGGACGGGGCAGATCGGGCGCATCGGCGTGGAGGTGGACCTGACGCAGGAACCGCTGCGGGTGCAGCGGGACGAGTGGATCCTGGGGGCGCGGCAACGCTTCGAGACGATCCCGCTCCACCGCGCCCTGGGCCTGGGGGCGCAGAAGACCTGGGACGTGGCGGTGCAGACGGTCTGGATCCTGGGCCGGCTCCTCAAGGGTGAGATCTCGCCCAGGACCATCGGCGGCCCCCTCTACATCGCCGGGGAGGCCAGCCGCCAGGCCCAGCAGGGAGGCTTCCTCTCGGTGGTCCTCCTCACGGCCGTCCTGTCCGTGAACCTGGCCATCCTGAACCTCCTCCCCGTGCCGATCCTGGACGGAGGGCACCTGCTCTTCTTCGGGATCGAGGCCGTCCGGGGCGGCCCGGTGAGCCTGCGTAAGCGGGAGATCGCTCAGCAGGTGGGCCTGGCATTGCTGGTGGCCCTCATGGTGTTCGCCTTCTACAACGACATCTTCCGCATGCTGGGGCGGCATTAGGCGGGGCGCCGTGAGGCGTTCCGGACGCCGGTAGGGGAAATCGAGGTCGAAGGGGAAACGCGGTGGGCCCGAACGTTACGATCCCCAGGCGGAAGACGCGGCAGATCCACGTGGGCAAGGTCCTCGTGGGGGGCGACGCCGCCATCTCCGTCCAGTCCATGACCAAGACGGACACGCGGGACGTGCAGGCCACGGTGGACCAGATCTGGGCCCTGGAGGCCGCCGGGTGCGAGATCGTGCGGCTGGCCGTGCCGGACGAGGACGCGGCGGCCGCCCTCTTCCGCATCGTGCCGCAGATCCGCATCCCGCTCATCGCGGACATCCACTTCGAGTACCGGCTGGCGCTGGAGGCCCTCGGCGCCGGCATCGATTGCCTGCGGATCAACCCGGGGAACATCGGCGCACGCTGGAAGGTGGAGGAGGTCACCCGGGCCGCCTCGGAGCGGAGGGTCCCCATCCGCATCGGGGTGAATGCGGGATCGCTGGAGAAGGAGTTGATGCGGAAGTATGGCCAGCCCACCCCCGAGGCCATGGTGGAGAGCGCCCTGAAGCACGTGCGCATCCTGGAGGACGTGAACTATCCGGAGATGAAGATCTCCCTCAAGGCCTCCAGCCCGGCCCTCATGATCGCCGCCTACCGGCTGCTGGCCGGGCAGGTGGAGTACCCCTTCCACCTGGGCGTCACCGAGGCGGGCACCATGCCGGCGGGCCTCATCAAATCGGCGGTGGGCATCGGTACCCTGCTGGCCGAGGGGATCGGGGACACCATCCGGGTCTCCCTCACCGAGGACCCCACGGAGGAGATCCGCGCCGGCTTCGGGATCCTGAAGGCCCTGGGCCTGCGGGACCAGGGGCTCAACGTCATCGCCTGCCCCTCTTGCGGCCGCGTGGAGATCGATCTGCAGGGCGTCACCAAGGAGGTGGAGCGGCGCCTGAAGGCGCTGAACTTCACCAAGTCGCTCACCGTGGCCGTCATGGGATGCGCGGTGAACGGCCCGGGGGAGGCCCGCGGGGCGGACATCGGCATCGCCGGCGGCAACGGCGTGGGCATCCTGATCAAGAAGGGCCAGATCATCCGGAAGGTGCCGGGGGCCCACCTGGCCGATGCCCTGCTGGAGGAGATCCAGCGGATGGACGCCGCCGGCGAGATCGAGGAGACGGGGAGCGCCCCGGCCGGGGCCAGCGTGGTGATGCCGCCGCCCGCCTTCCTGGGGATGCCGCAGGGCAGCGCCCGGTTCGAACCCTACGAGCCGTATGCCGGCTTCAACGAGAACTGACCGGCGGGCCGGTGGCCCGAGGAAGGAGGAACCGCCCGGCTCCTCCTTTTTTGTTTGGCCCGTCCCCGCCCTTCACTTTTCAGGTTGTAGAAATACGTCTTTTCCGCAGGCCGCTCAAAAAGGTCCAGATGCAAGGCGGCGGGCGATGCGAGGCACGAGGCGTACTGGGGCCGTAGGCCGCAGTGCCGCGCGAGCCCGCCAACGCCCCACCCGCTGCCGCCGGGGCAGCGGGCAGAGACGTTGGGCCTTTTCAGCAGCCTGTTCATGAGGAGACCCCCCGCATGCGCTGGACCCAGCTCCTGATCCCCACCCTGAAGGAGGATCCGGCCGAGGCCGAGGCGGTCAGCCACAGGCTCATGGTGCGGGCCGGCTACGTGCGGCAGCTCGCCGCCGGGATCTACGTCTACCTCCCCCTGGGCCAGCGCGTGATGGACCGCGTGACGGCCATCATCCGCGAGGAGATGAACCGGATCGGAGGGCAGGAGATCACCATGCCCATCCTCCACCCGGCCGAGATCTGGCAGCAGACGGGCCGTTGGCAGGAGATCGGGCCCGAGATGTTCCGCCTCAAGGACCGCGGCCAGCGGGACATGTGCCTGGGGATGACCCACGAGGAGGTGGTGGCCTGGCTGGCGGCGCACGAGATCAAGTCCTACCGCGAGCTGCCCCAGATCTGGTACCAGATCCAGACCAAGGAACGGGACGAGGCGCGCCCCAAGAGCGGGGTGCTGCGGACCCGCGAGTTCCTCATGAAGGATTCCTACACCCTGGACCGGGACGAGGCCGGGCTGGACGGCGCCTACGAGAAGCATCGGGAGGCCTACCGCCGCATCTTCACCCGGTGCGGCCTCCGCTTCCACGTGGTGGAGAGCGATGTGGGGATGATGGGCGGGGCCGGGGCCCACGAATTCATGGCGCCCAGCCCCGCCGGCGAGGACCAGGTGGCCCTCTGCGCGTCTTGCGGCTACGCCGCCAACATCGAGCTGGCCCGGTCGCGCCCGGCGCCGCAGCCTGCCGGAGGGGATGCCGTGCCCTTCGGGGAGGTCGGCACGCCCGGCGCCCGCACGATCGAGGAGGTCTGCGCCGTCCTGAAGGTCCCGCCGGCCCTCACCATCAAGGCCGTGGCGGTGATGGCGGCCAGCGGTCCCGTGGTGGCCCTGGTCCGCGGGGACCAGCATCTGCACGAGAAGAAGCTGGCCCGGCTCATCGGCCCCTTCCGCCCCGCGCACCGGGACGAGGTGCGGCAGCACGCCGGCGTGGAGGCCGGTTTCCTGGGCCCGGTGGGCCTGCAGCTCCCCCTCTACGCCGATAGTTGCCTGGAGGACGGGCGCTACGTGGCCGGGGCCAACAAGGCGGACACGCACCTGCGGGGCGTCGTTCCCGGCACCGATTTCGCCGCCCGCTTCGCCGACCTGCACGAGGTGGCCCCGGGGGATGGCTGCCCCAAGTGCGGGGCGCCCCTGGCCGTGGAGCGCGTCATCGAGGTGGGCAACATCTTCAAGCTGGGCACCAAGTACTCGGTCCCCATGCGCGCAGTGTATCTGGACGAGAAGGGCGAGGAGCGCCCCATCGTCATGGGCAGCTACGGCATCGGGCCGGCCCGCATCGCCGCCGCCGCCATCGAACAGAATCACGACGCGGACGGGATGATCTGGCCCCCAGCCATCGCCCCCTTCGACGTGCACCTGCTCACGGTGAACGCCAAGGACGCCGGGATGGTGGCCCTGGCCGAGGCGGCCGAGCGGGCCCTGGCCGCGGCGGGCCTGGCCGCTCTCTACGACGACCGGGACGACCGCCCCGGCGTCAAGTTCAAAGACGCGGACCTTTTGGGGGTGCCGGTGCGGGTCACGGTGGGGGCGCGGGCGCTGAAGGAGGGCGTGCTGGAGGTGCGGTCCCGCCGGACGAAGGCCGAGGTGCGCGTCCCGCCGGACGGCGTGGGGCGGGCCGTGCGAGAGATGCTGGCGGCGGCCGGGCTGCCCTAACCTGCGATTCGGCGCCTGAACACCAACGGCGGCCAGATGGCCGCCGTTGGTGTCGCGGGCTGCGGGGGGCCGCCCTAGTCGGACGCCTTCGCGTCCTTCGTGGACTTCCCCGATTTCGCGTCCGTCTTTTCGGCCTTGGCTTCCTTCTTTTCCGAACTCTTGTCGCCCCCGTTACCGGAGGCGCCCTTTTCCGCCTCCATCGATTTCTTCCGGGAGGCGTTGGCATAGTCCGTCACGTACCAGCCGCTCCCCTTGAAGAGCAAGCCGGGGGCCGAGAGGAGTTTCTCCACCTTGCCCTTACATTGCGGGCATTTCTTCACAGGCCGGTCGCTAAACTTCTGCATCACCTCGAACGTGTGCTGGCAGGCGGTACACCGGTATTCGTAGATCGGCACGCGGTCTTCCCTCCTTCACGACGGCGACGATGGCTGTCGCCCGCGAAAACCATGGTGCCCCAACGTTAGGGCATCCCGGCTCGAATTGTCAAGGTGCGGGCCGCCGGAGATTCGGCCTGCGGATGGAGGGGATGAGAGGTGGAGCTCCGGCGGAACCCTCGGAGAGGGCGTGCTGGTCGACCAGGGGCGAAATGCTGCGCACCCCGGGGGCCAGAGCCGGATGAAAACTGTCCAGCCTCCCTTGACGTGCGCGAGGCGGTTGGGATATGAGATATGCCACAGGTAAGGTGAGCTCGCAGAAGCCAGGGCCCACGCTCGGCCCTGCGGTGCCCCTCGCCCCAACGGAACGGACGTGCGATGGCCCTGCGACGGCGGGGCCGTTTTTTTTCGGGGTGCAGGCCCCGCGGTGCACAGATCGCTCCATCGCCCGGGAGGGCTTCTGATGGCACCATTGGCCGCCTCCGGGGCTACGGTTTATCCAACGGGGCGGCCGCCCACCATGGCGCCCCGCGGGGTGGTCGCTACGCCGCATTACCTTGCGTCCGAGGCCGGGGCCGCCGTGCTGCGGCGCGGCGGCACGGCCATCGACGCCGCCGTCGCGGCAGCGGCCGTCCTCTCGGTGGTATACCCCCACATGTGCAGTATCGGGGGAGACAATTTCTGGCTGATCTGGGACGCGCGGGAGCGCGCGCTGAAGGGGCTCAACGGATCGGGCCGGGCCGGCGCCCGCTGCACCATCGATTTCTACCGGCAGCACGGGGCGCAGGAGGCCATCCCCTCGCGCGGCTACCTGGCCGCCAACACCGTCCCCGGGGCCGTGGACGGGTGGGCGGCCGCCTACGAGCACAGCCGAAGGTCCATGGGGAGCCCCCTCGCCTGGTCCGACCTCCTGCAGGACGCCACCCGGTACGCAGAGCGGGGTTATCCCGTCACGCCGAGCCAGGAAACCTGGACGGTGCGCAATCTGGACACGGTCGGGGGCCCTGCCCGAGGTCTCCAGCGATTCGAGGGCTTCCGGCGCACCTACCTGGCAGATGGGGCCCGGCCCTACCGCGCCGGGGAGGTCATGCGCCAGCGGGACCTGGCGCGAACGCTCACGACGATCGCGGCCGAGGGTGGCCGCGCCTTCTACGAGGGGGATATTGCGCGGCGGATCGCCGCGTGCCTCGGGGCCGGCGGCGGCGTGCTGACGGAGGGGGACTTCGCGGGGCACCGTTCGGATTGGGTGGAGCCCCTCACCGTGACGTACCGTTCTGCGGTGGCCGCCAGCCTCCCGCCCAACACGCAGGGGATCGCCGCCCTCTCTATCCTGAATGTCCTCGACCACCTGGATGTCCCTTCGCTGGGCGATGGGACCGCGGACTACGTACATGCCGTGGTGGAGGCCACCAAGCTGGCCTTCACCGACCGCGACCGTTGGGTGACGGACCCGGCGTTCCTCCGCCCCCCTACCGATTCCCTGCTGGCCCGGGACTACGGCGCCGCCCGGGCCCGCCTGATCGACATGGGCCGGGCCGGCCGATACGTCCCTGGGAGCTCGGCAGGCGACACGGTATTCCTGGCCGCCGTGGACGAGGCGCGTAATGCCGTGGCCCTGATCCAGAGTATCTACCACGACTTCGGCTCCGGCATCGTGGCCGGGGATACGGGTGTGCTCCTCCAGAACCGGGGCACCTTCTTCTCCCTGGACCCTCAGCATCCGAACCGGCTGGAGCCGCGCAAGCGCACGTTCCACACCCTGATCCCCTCCATGCTCCTGCGCGGCGGCCGGCCCTTCATGGTGTACGGCACCATGGGCGGCGAGGGGCAGCCGCAGACGCAGGCGGCCCTGGTGACGCGGGTGGTGGACTTCGGCATGAACGTACAGCAGGCCATCGAGGCCCCGCGCTGGCTTTACGGGCGCACCTGGGGCGAGGCCACCGGCGCGCTCCTGCTCGAGGGCCGGTTCGCGCCGGCCGTGGCGGACGACCTGGCGCGCCGCGGCCACGAGGTGCGCCGCCTGGCCGATTGGGCGGACACCATGGGCCACGCCCAGGCCGTCATCATCGATCCGGAGGGCGGCGTCCTGTGGGCGGGGGCGGACCCACGGGGGGACGGCGCCGCCATCGGGTTCTGATCGGTGTCCTTGCCGTAGAGAACCGCCTGACCGTCATCGAGTTCCCTGCGTGGTGACGAGGAGGCCAGGGCCTTGGATATCGCCGTCTTCGGCATCTATCTGAAGATCGTCGTGATCAACGTGGTCCTCTCGGGGGACAACGCCGTGGTGATCGCCATGGCGGCCCGCACGCTGCCCAGGCACCAGCGGAACAAGGCCATCGCCCTCGGCGCCTCGCTGGCCATCGCCATCCGCGTCGCCGTCACGGTGGTCGTGATGGCCCTGCTCCGCATCCCCTTGCTTTCCGCGCTGGGCGGGGCGCTGGTGCTGTGGATCGCCACGAAGCTTCTCGTGGAGGAAGAGGAGGCCGAGGGCCCCGCCCGTCAGGTGAGGGGTTTCTGGCACGCCATGTGGATCATCGCGGTGGCGGATTTCGTGATGAGCACGGATAACATGATCGCCGTGGCCGGCGCCGCCGGCGGGAACTGGGAGGCCATCCTCTTTGGCCTCGGCCTCAGCATCCCCATCATCATGTTCTGCGCCGGCATCATCGCCATGCTCATGGACCGCTATCCCGTCCTGCAGGACATCGGTGCCGGCATCCTGGGCTGGACCGGCGGGGAGATGATCGTGGCCGACGCGTGGATCAAGGTGTGGTTGGGGGGGCAGCTGGCATGGCTGAGATGGGTGCTCCCGGCCTTCTGCGCGGTGGGGGTCATAGCCCTCGGGAAGGTGCTGGCCCGGCTCCAGGGGCAGGCCGCGCCCGAGGCGGAGAAGAAGGAGCAGCTCCCGGCCCCGCACCCGTG
>DASPOZ010000115.1:0-7421 GCA_035625755.1 Candidatus Sulfotelmatobacter sp. | reverse complement strand
GGGGACCGGACGGCGGCCCTCAAGGGCGAGGCCAACGACTATCTCATCAAACCCGTGATCCCGGACGAGCTCTTGCTGAAGGTGCGCAGCCTGTTGTTCCACCGGAACCTGGAGAAGCAGGCGCACCAGCTGGCGGCCCTCTGCCGGATGATCCGGATGGTCCATTCGTCCCTGAACGTCCACGTGGTGCTGGACCGGGGGGTGGAACAGGCCGTGGCGGCCCTGGCGACCGACGGCGGGATGATCCGGCTGTACGAAGGGGAGCCGGCCTACCTGGCCCTCAAGACGCACCAGGGCATCCCCGAGGAGCTGATCGACCGCCTCGGCCGGACCCCCGCCCCCCCGGAGCATGCCCCCCTGCCGGCCCCGGTCATGGTGAACCTCGCCGCCCCCCTGCCCCCGGCGCTCCCCCGCTTCGCTGAGGAGCTGCACCTGTTCCGGGAGGCCGGGTATGCCGGCGCGGCGCTGATCCCCCTGGAGACCCAGGGGGGGGTGGCCGGGGTCCTCAGCCTCTACACCCGGCGGCCGCCGGCCATCCGGGCCCAGGACCTGTCCTTCCTGGCGGCCGTGGGCGATCTCGTCTCCACGGCGCTGGAGAACGCCCGCCTGCACGAGGAGGTCACCAACCAGGCCCTGACGGATGCCCTCACGGGCCTGCCGAACCGGCGGCACTTCGAGCATCGGCTGCGGGAGGAGGTGCGGCGGGCCCTCCGCTCCCGGCGGCCCTTCGCCGTCTTCCTGGTGGACGTGGACCAATTCAAGACCATCAACGACCGCCGGGGGCACGCCGCGGGCGATCAGATCCTGCGCCGGGTGGCCGCCACCCTCGGCACCACGCTGCGCGAGACCGACCTCATCGCGCGCTACGGGGGCGACGAGTTCGCGGCGCTGCTGCCGGAGACCTCCCGGGCCACCGCGCTGCAGGTGGCGGAGCGCCTGCGGGGCGCGGTGGCGGAGTACGCGCATCCCAAGGGCACCCCCGGGGGGGCCCTGCGGGTCACCATCAGCCTCGGCGTGGGCACCGTGCCCGAGGATGGGGCGGCGCCGGAGGTCCTGCTGGAACGGGCCGATCGGGCCCTGTACCGCGCCAAGGCCGATGGCCGGAACTGCGTGCGCACGGTGGCCGATGCGCCCCCCGGGGCGGCCGCGGCCCCGGACCCGGCGGGCTGAGGGCGGGGGCCGCTGAGCAGGCCCATCCCATCCCATCCCATCGATCCCTCCGAACCTTTTGCCCTGCACCTCCACCACGCAAGGGATGGCCGCGCTGCGGCGCCCGGCCGGCGGAAGGCGTGTCTCCGCACGGACTCCGCCTCGCCCCGGCGGCCGGCCCTTGGCAGGGAAGGCGTGCGCGCGCCGCCGCCGGGCGAACCGGCGCCGCAAGGGCCTGGGACATCGGTGCAGGCCGGCCTAGAGGCCCAGGAGGGGGCGGCCGTTCTCGCCCAATAGGCCATTGACGGCGGGCGCTGGGAGGGGGAGGCTGCGGATGCCGGCCACGAAGTCGCGGACCTTCTTCCCCTCACGGATCTCCTGGGGGTAGTCCGTGCCGAAGAGGAGCTGGCTCGCGGGGATCTCCAAGAGCGCCGCGTTGATGGCGTTGAGGTTGCCGAAGAACCCGCCGGTGTCGAAGTAGAGCCGCTCGAAGAGATAGTACGCGTAGGGGTGCTTCGCGGTCCGGCCGTGCCGTGGATCGCCGGCCACCCCCCAGAACTTCTTGTCCTGGTAGTTGTGGATCCGGCCCATAAGGGCCGCGATCCCGCCGCCCAGGTGGGAGATGACCACCCGCAGCCGCGGAAAGGCGTCCAGCACGCCGCCGCTGAT
The DNA here is from genome assembly GCA_035625755.1 of Candidatus Sulfotelmatobacter sp. Classification (GTDB taxonomy): domain Bacteria; phylum Methylomirabilota; class Methylomirabilia; order Methylomirabilales; family DASPOZ01; genus DASPOZ01. The sequence continues at coordinate 5,603 of DASPOZ010000115.1, read as the reverse complement.
CAGGCGCATAACGGCCAGGACGAGGTCAAACTCCCGGCCCACCGTGCGGAAGAGGTCGTAGTCCTGGTACAGCGGCGCGGCCGCGCCGGGCGCCGCCAGGCTGGGATGGACGAAGACGTAGAGGCCCAGGTCCTGGGCCGCGCGGTAGAAGGGGTGGAGGTCCGGGGAATCCAGGCCCGCGTCGCCATAGCTGGAGGCGATGGCTGCGCCCTTGAATCCCAGGTCCTGGGCCGCGCGCTTCAGCTCGTCCAGCGCGGCCGCACCCCCCAAAGGCGGCACGTGGGCGAGGCCGCGGATGCGGCCGGGGTAGCGCTGCTCCTCCTGCCGGAGCAGGTCATTCACGCGCCGGCAGACCTCCAGCGATCCGCCGAGGCCCGCACCGCTGGAGAGCACGGCCACGTCCACCCCGGCCAGGTCCATGGCCTCCAGGTGGCCTTCCAGGCGGTGGAGGGCCGGATGGTGGATGTACATGGGGATCCCCTGGGCGTAATCCACGCGGCTGCCCCCGCCGGGCGGCAGCTTGTGCCGGATGAACTCCTCGGGGGTGTAGTGGATGTGGAAGTCGATGATCATGCCGGGCCTCCCTGAGGCTTCCCCTTGATGGCGTGATAGAGGGCCGCGCGCAGCTCCATGAACCGGGGGGAGGACCGCGTGCGGATCTGGTCCCGCGGGCGCGGCAGCTCCACCGGGAACTCGCCGATCACCCGCGCCGGCGACGGGCTGAGGACCAGCACCCGGTCCGCCAGGTAGACGGCCTCCTCGATGTCGTGGGTGACGAAGAGGATCGTGATGGAGAACTTCTCCCACAGCGCGAGCAGGAGGTCCTCCAGGTCCGACCGCGTCTGGGCGTCCACCGACGCGAAGGGCTCGTCCATGAGCAGGATCTGGGGCTGATAGGCGAGGGCCCGCGCCAGGGCCACCCGCTGCTGCATCCCACCGGACAGTTCCCAGGGGTAATGGTGGCAGAAGGCCTTGAGGCCCACGGCGTCCAGCATCTCCCCGGCCAGCGCGGTGCGGGCGGCCGCATCCAGGCCCCGCTTCTTCTCCAGGGCGAAGAGCACGTTCTTGATCACCGAAAGCCACGGATACAGCGACCGGCTGTAGTCCTGGAACACCAGCGCCATCTCCGGGGGCGGCGCAACCACCGGCCGCCCATCCAGCAGCACGCTGCCGCCGCTGAGCGGGAGCAGCCCGCAGATGCACTTGAGCAGCGTGGTTTTCCCTGCGCCCGAGGGGCCCACGATGGAGAGGAACTCCCCCCGGCCGGTGGAGACGGTGAGATCCTCGATGGCCAGGGTGGCCCGGCTCTCATACCGTTTCTCGAGGCCAACAACCTTCAGCATCTGGTTGGACCCTCAGTCTTCGCTGAAAAACCTTCTCTCGCCCAGGCTGCTCAAAAAGGTCCAGATGCAAGGCGGCGCGCGAAGGGCCGAGTGAGGCGTACTCCGGGTACGCCGCAGCGAGCGCCCGAGCGCGCCAGCGCCGCAGATGGGCCTTTTTCAGCAGCCTGCTACAGGCGTTTGGCCGTGTAGCCGCGGTGCCAGTGAAGCATGACCCCCTCCAGGCGGACGAACACCCGGTTGAAGGCGTACCCGAAGAGCCCCAGGAGCAGGATCCCGCTGTACACGGCGGGGACATCGAAGGTGCGCTGGGCATGGAGGACGAAGTACCCCACGCCGTCGCTGCTGGCGATCATCTCGGAGAGGACCATCATGATCAGGGCCAGGGAGAGGCTGGTGCGCATCCCCGCGAAGACCTGGGGCAGGGCCGCCGGCACCACCACCTGCCAGGCGATCTCGGGGGAGGTGCGCCCGAACAGCCGGGCCGTGTCCTTGAAGGTTTCGTTCACGTTCCGGGTGCCGTCGATGGCGTTGAGGAGCACCGGCCACAGGCACCCGAAGGCGATCACCAGGACCTTCGGCGCGTCGCCCAGCCCCAGCAGCAGGAGCGTGAAGGGGATGAGGACCGGGGGCGGGATCGCCCGCAGGAACTCCACCACCGGCTCGACGACGTGGAAGAGGGCCCCCCAATAGCCCAGGAGCCCGCCCAGGATCGTGCCGGAGACCACGGCGATGCCGTAGCCGAGGGCCATCCGCCGCAGGCTGGGCAGGATGTGGCCCGCGATCACCTTGCCCGAGAGCATCACCTCCCGGAAGGTGGCCAGCACCTGGCTGGCGGGTGGGACGTAGCGGGACGGTGAGAGCCGGGCGGCGGCCTCCCACGTCAGCAGGGCCAGGGCGAGCACCGCCCAGCCCGCCACCCCCTCCAGCCACCGCGCCCGCGCCCCCACCGCGCGACTACCCGGCCGCCAGTTGTCCCGTGAAGCCCCGGTGCCAGCGCAGCGCCCGGCGCTCCAGGCGGACGAATCCCGCGTTGAGGAGGTACCCGAGGATCCCGGTGAGCAGGATCCCCCCGTACATCTCCTCCACCCGCAGCGACATCTCGGCGCTCTTCACGTAGTACCCGAGCCCGCTGCTGCCGGCCACCATCTCGGCCGTCACGGCCAGGATGAGGGCGATGGCCGAGGCGATGCGGGCCCCCGTGAAGACGTAGGGGAGGGCCGCCGGCAGCACCACCACCCGGAGAATGTTGCCCCGCCGGCGCCCGAAGATGCGGGCGGTGTCCACGTAGGCCGGGTCCACGTCGTAGATGCCGTACATGGTGTTGAGGAGGATGGGCCAGAGGGCGGCGTAGAAGACCACCGCGGTGCGCATCTTGAACTCGATCCCCAGGAGGAGGATGGCGATGGGGATCACGGCCACCGAGGGGATGGGGCGCAGGAACTCCAGCAGGATGCGCCCGGCCCCATAGCATCCCGGGAGGGCCCCCATGAGCACACCGAGGCCGATGCCCACCGCCAGGGCCAGGCCGAAGCCCTGGGCGTAGGAGCGCAGGGTCGCCTCCACGTGGGGCAGCACCTCCCCCGCCGCCGCGTCCGCCGCGAAGGCCCGCACCACCGCCGTCACGGGCGGGAGGACGGCGGGGTCCACCGCGCCGGACCGGCTGGCCACCTCGCCCAGCGCCAGGAGGGCCAGGACGAGCAGCCAGCGGATCCCGCGGATGTGCGACGGCATCGGGCGCTACTCCAGCGGCACCGTGTCCGCCACCAGGTCGCGGACGTTGACGGGGGACCTGATGAGACCGTGTTCCAGGGCGGCGTCCACCAGCGGCTGGATGTCCCCGCGCCTGAGCGACGGCTCGAAGTTGGATCGGGTGATCTTCAGCACCACCTCGGCCGTCAGCCGCGTGTGCTTGGGCAAGATGGCGGCCCGCTCCTCGGGGTGCGCGTTGATGTACGCCGTGGCCTCGACGATGGCCTCCAGGAAGCGGCGGGCCTCGTCCCGGTGGGCCGCCACCCAGCCCTTGCGGGCGATGGTGCTGCCGATCAGCAGGCGCGGGCTGATGGCGCTGAAGACATCGGCCAGCACCCGGGCCGTGCCCCGGGCCACCGCCGCGGTCAGGAAGGGCTCGGCCGTCACCGCGGCCTTCACCCGGTCGGCCTTCAGGGCGGCCTCCACCTGCGGGAACGGGATCTCCACGAAGCGGATGGCCTCCGGGTTCGCCCCGCCGCGCTTGGCCCACTGGCGCACGGAGAGCTCGGTGATGTTGGCCAACTCGTTGGCCGAGACCGGCTGTCCCTCCAGATCTCTCGGACCATGGACGGGACTGTCGGCCCGGGCGAGCAGCAGGGTGGGAGGGTTCGTGCTCAGGTGCAGGGCGCCCGGGGCCACGACCTGGAAGTCGAACCCCTTGGCCGCCGCCACGATGACCGAGACGGTATTGGACCAGCCCATCTCCAGGGCACCCCCGCTGATGGCGGAGGCGATGGCTGGCCCGCCCTGCATGGCGGTGAGGGAGACCTGGAGGCCCCGCTTCTCGAAGAAGCCCTTGTCGTGGGCCACGAAGATCTGGGTGCAGGCATCGATGGGGATGACGCCGATCCGGAGGCTCGTCATTCCTTGGAGTTGGCCTTGACCTTGGCCCTGGCCCGCCTGCGCCGCGGCGGCCAGGAGCAGCGGCAGCACGAGGGCGAGGATGCCGCCCGGCTTCATAACGCCCGCCCGCCGTCCCGCCGTGCCGCCAGCATCGCGGATCACCATACCCCACTTGCCTCTCGTCTTCGGGGCGCCCCGTCAGGCGCCCAGAAAGTCCTTCAGGAACACGGCGCCGTGGCCCGGGGGATGGATCCGGGTGAAGACCTCGCGCCCGGCGGGGTCCGCCAGGGGCGGCTTGGTGGCGTCGATGAGCATCTTTGAGCCCAGCCGTTGCCAGACCGGCTGGCCGGGCCCGCCGATCTCGCGCCCCGTCGGGTCCATGGGGTGGAGGCGCACGTTCGGCACCACCACCACGTCCTCCTGCGGGTTCACCCGCGTGGCCAGGGCCCACAGGAGCTCCGTGGGGTTGAAGATGTCCACGTCCTCATCCACGGCCATGGCCACCTTGGGGTGGTGGTACTCGGAGGCCAGGGCGCTCATCAGCACGTTCCGGGCCTCGCCCACGTAGCGCGGCGTCATCTGCACCACCAGGGCGAAGATGCCCGGGAGGATCAGGACGTTTTTCAGGTCCACGCCGCCGCCGATGTGGCGCAGCCGGCGGAAGATGGTGGCGCTCATGGGCACCTTGTGGAAGACGCAGCCCTCCACCTCGGAACCGTTCTGGATGGCCTTGAAGATAGGGTCCGACCGCATGGTGAGGGCCTGGTATTCGATCACGTGGTTCTTGCCGGACCCGGCCACGTAGTAATCCTGGAACTCGGCGAAGGGGCCCTCCTCCTCGCGGACGCCGGGGAGCACGTGCCCCTCCAGCACGATCTCCGCATCGGCCGGCACCTCCAGGTCCACCGTCTCGCAGCGGACCAGACGCACCGGCTCCCCCAGGTAGGCCCCGGCCACCTCGAACTCGTCCATCTCGTAGGGCCCGGTGGTGGCCGCCGCCATGTACATCAGGGGGTGGTGGCCGATGAACACGGCGATGGGCATCGGCTCCCCCCGCGCCTCGTACTTGCGGTAGTTGGCGTGGGCGTGGCGGGGGACGATGAGCGCCCCGGTCTTGCGGGGGCCCTTGAGCATGAGCCGGTGGAAGCTCAGGTTCCGGATCCCCGTGTCCGGGTCCTTGGTGACGGCCAGGCCGGCCGTGATGAAGGGGCCGCCGTCCCGCGCGCCGCTCTGGTGGGCGGGCAGCCGCGTGAGGTCCACCTCGTCCCCCCGCCGCACCACGGCCTTCACCGGCCCCGTGCCCACCATCTCCACCGGCACCCGCCGGTCCATGAGGGCGGCCACCGTGGGGATCAGGTCGGGCAGGGTGGTGCCGAAGGCCAGGGCCGCCTGCCGCAGGTTGGCCGGGGCCATCCCCAGGGCGCGCCACCCGGGGAAGCGGGCCACCTGCTCGAAGAGGAGCGCCCGTTCCCGCGACTGGTACATGAGGGCGCCCATCTGGGTGACCGGGTCCACCGGTTTCGGGACGCGGAGCACTTCCCCCGCTGCCTCCAGGTCGGCGATCCAAGCCCGCATGTCTCGCGGCATGTCGAAGCCTCCGCTGCGGCGGTGGGCGTCACTCGCCGGGTCAGGGGGCGGCGGTCTGCGCCGCCTGGAGGCGCCCCCCCG
>DASPOZ010000114.1:0-14431 GCA_035625755.1 Candidatus Sulfotelmatobacter sp. | reverse complement strand
GGCGGCTGGCGGCCGTGCTGCACCACCGGGAGGCGGGTTTCCGGGCCAATGCCATGGGCGTGTGGAAGGTCCCACCCGAACGGGTGCACGAGCTGGGCCCCAAGTTTGCGGGGTTCAACGCCGTGAGCCATTGCTACCAGCGCCCCGTGTATCCGGACTGGCCGTACAACGTCTTCACCATGATCCACGGCCGCAGCCCGGCGGAGTGCCAGAAGGTGATCGAGGCCATCTCGGGGGCCACCGGGATCTCCGAGTACGCGGTGCTCTACAGCACCAAGGAGTACAAGAAGACCAGGGTCCCCTACTTCACGGCAGCGGAGGCGGACTGGGAGCGGAGGCACCTGGCCGGCGCCACCGCGGCCTAGCAGGCTGCTGAAAAAGGCCCACCTCCCCATTGCGGAATGCGGATTGCGGAATGCGGAATCCGCGCGCCGCCTAGGATCTGGATCTTTTTGAGCAGCCTGCAATGGCTGTGAGCGGGCATGGCCGGCGCATGGATCGTGGACAACTCTGGTTCCTGCTGGTGCACGTCTCGGCCGCCGGCCTGGCCCTGGGCGGAATGGCGTTCTTCGGGGGGATCTTCATCCCGCGGATCCGCCGGGCGGCGGCCGGAGGGCCGGAGGGAGCCACGCGCCTGATCGTGGCGGGCATGCGGGCCTTCCACCCGTTCTACCTGGCCTGCGTGGGCGTGCTGATCGTGTCCGGCGGGTTCTACCTCACGCGGCTGAAGGTGGGCCTGGGGGCCGAGTACTTCCCCCGGCTCCTGGCGGTGCTGGGCACCAAGCTCCTCCTGGTGTTCGTCCTGGCCATGCTGGCCAGCTACCAGTGCTTCGGCGTGGGGCTCCCCCTGGAGCGCTCGCTGCTGCCGCCCGGGGGGGACGGATCGCCGGGCCCCGCGGACCCGGAGGCGGCGCGTCGGCAGGCCGCCATGGTGCGGCGGCTGCAGGGATGCGCGCTGGCCAACGTGATGCTGCTCGTGGTGATCATGTACCTGGGTCTGTCCATGGGGCGGTTCTGACGGACTTGGCCGGGGGATCCGGGCGGCCCGATGTTCCCGCGGGCGAACGGGGGGGCGAATCGGGCGGGGAAGGGGGGAACGGTCGACGATGAAGATCTTCCACGATACGTTCCAGATCATGACGAGGCAGCGCCTGGAATTCCAGGACATCACCAAGAAGGTGCGCGAGTGCCTGAAGCAGCACGAGATCCGGAACGGGCAGATCATCCTCAGGTCCCTCCACACCACCGTGGCCCTGTTCATCAATGAATTCCAGGACGCCCTCATCGAGGACCTGAAGGCCTTCGTCGGCCGCTTGGTCCCGGAGCGCGGGGGCTACCGGCACGACGATCCCCGCTTCTCGGACTGCGAGCGGGGCAACGCCGATTCGCACCTGCGGAGCGCGTTCCTGAACCAGACGTTGGCGGTGCCCGTGGCGGAAGGGGAGATGCAGCTCGGACGCTGGCAGAGCATCATCATGGCCGAGCTGGACGGGCCGCGGGAACGCACCTTCCAAGTGCACTTCATGGGGGAGTGACCGCGTGATCGAGGCCTCCGGGCTCACCAAGGCCTATGGGGCCTCGTTGGCGCTGGACGGCGTGGACGCGGCCCTCGCGCCGGGGGAGGCGTTGGCCCTGCTGGGGCCCAACGGCGCCGGGAAGACGACCCTCCTCCGGATCCTGGCCACCGGGCTCCGGCCCACCGCCGGGCGGGCCGCGGTGCTGGGCTACGACGTGGTCCGGGAGCGCGAGGCCATCCGCGCCCGGATCGCGGTGATCGCCGCGGCCTCGCATCTCTACGGAGAGCTGACCGCCGCGGAGAACCTGCGCTTCACCGCCCGGATGCGGGGGGCACCCGCCCACGATGGCGAGATCGGGAAGGTCCTGGAGGAAGTAGGCCTCGATGGCGCCCGGGACGTCCGGGTGCGCGCCTTCTCCGGCGGCATGCAGCGCCGCCTGGCCCTCGCCAAGGTGCTGCTCTTTCATCCCTCCCTGGTGTTCCTCGACGAACCCTACCTGGCCCTGGATCGCGAGGCCGGCGCCATGCTGGACCGCATCCTGCTGGCCGTGAAGGGCCGCGGCGGCGGGGCGGTCATCGCCGCCCACCAGCTCGGCCGCGCCTACGCCGTGTGCGACCGGTTCGCCATCCTGGTGGACGGCCGCGTGGCCTGGGAGGGGCGCAAGGACGGGATGACCCTGGCGGGGCTGCGCGAGGCGTACGAGACGGCCGTGGAAGGGAACCGGCGATGAGGACCATCGGGGGGGCGTGGGCCCTGGCCCGGAAGGACCTGCTGGTGGAGCTGCGGGCCCGCGAGGCGCTGGCCACCATGTGCTTCTTCGCCGCCCTGATCCTGCTGGTGTTCAACTTTGCCCTGGGCCCGGGGAGCGCGGCCCTGCGGGAGGCCTCGGCGGGCCTCCTCTGGGTGGCCTTCCTGTTCACCGGGATGCTGGGCCTCAGCCGGTCGTTTCAGGTGGAGCGGGAGAACGAGTGCCTGGAGGCACTGGTGCTCAGCCCGGCGCCCCCCGAGGCGGTCTTCTTCGGGAAGTTCGCCGGGAACATGGCGGTGATGCTGGCGGCGGAGGCGCTGATCCTGGTCCTGTTCGCCGTGCTCCAGAACCTGGACGTCTGGCGCGTGCTGCCCCAGCTCGCCCTCGTGGGCGTGCTGGGCACCATCGGCTTCGCCGCCGTGGGCACCCTGGTGGCCGCCATGGCGTCCACCATGCGGGCGCGGGAGGTGCTGCTGCCTCTCTTGCTGATCCCGCTGGTGGTCCCCGTGATCCTGGGGGCGGTGCGGGCCACGGAGGCCGTGCTGGTGCCCGGGATCATGACGGACGGGGGGTCCTGGCTGAAGCTCCTGGCCGTCTTCGACGTGATGTTCCTGGCCGCCTGCCCGTTGGTGTTCGAGTTCGTCCTGGAAGGATGACCCAATGCGGAATGCGGAACGCGGAATGCGGAATGGCGAGGACAACTTTCAGATCGCCGCCTACAGGGGACGGGGTGCCGGGATGCGGGCCCATATTCCGCAAGCCGCAATCCGCAATCCGCAATGAGCGCGCTGCGCTGGCTGGGGGCGGCGGCGGGGGTGGGGGTGCTGGCGGCATTGTACCTGGGCCTGGTGGCGGCGCCCCGGGACGCGGTCCAGGGCGAGGTGTCACGCATCTTGTACCTGCACGTGCCCTCGGTGCTCACCGCCTACCTGGCCTTCGCCGTAGTGTTCGTCTTCAGCATCGCCTACTTGAAGACCCGGTCCTTCCGCTGGGATGCGGTGGCGAGGTCCTCGGCCGAGCTGGGGGTGATCTTCACGGGGATCACCATCGTTAGCGGGTCCATCTGGGGCAAGCCCACCTGGGGCGCCTGGTGGACGTGGGACGCCCGGCTGACCAGCGTGTCGATCCTGTTCGTGATCTACGTGGGTTACCTGATGCTCCGCGGCTTCGCGGACGACGAGGCCAGCGGGGCGCGCTACGCCGCGGTGCTGGGGATCATCGGGGCACTGGATATCCCGGTGATCCACATGGCCGTCGTGTGGTGGCGAACCCTGCACCAGCCGGCCACCCTCCTGGGGGCCGGCCCCTCCAAGATGGCGCCGGAGATGAAGGCCATCGTGCTCGCCAACATCGCCATCATGTGGCTGTTGTACGCCTACCTGCTGGCCGTGCGGGTGCGGCTGGAGGGGGTCCGCCGGGCCGTGCTGGAGATGAAACTGCAGCGGGGCCGGCGGTGAACGCGCATTGGGACTACATCCTGGCGGCGTACGGGGTCGCCGCCGTCGTGCTGCTGGGGTACCGGATCTACCTGGCCCGGCAGATGCGGGCGGCCGAGGCCGAGCGGGCGGCCCTCTCGCCTCAGAGAAAGGGCGGATCGTGAAGGGGCGCATCAAGTACGTGGTGGCGGGGGCGGTGGTGCTGGGGGCCCTGGGCTTCCTCATCCTGGGAGGGTTCCGCGAGGCCGTGGTGTATTTCGTCACCCCGTCGGAGCTCAGCGCCAGGGGGGCCAGCGTCCCGGGCGCCCTGCGCCTGGGCGGCATGGTGCAGCGGGGCTCGGTGCACTGGGACCCCAAGACCCTGGCCCTCAGCTTCGCCGTGACGGACGGGAAGGCCACGATCGCGGTACGGCACACGGGGGCCCCGCCGGACCTGTTCGGGGAGGGGCGCGGGGCGGTGGTGGAGGGGCAGTACGCCGACGGCGTGTTTCAGGCCAAGCAGATCCTGGCCAAGCACTCCGAGGACTATCACCCGCCGGCGAAGGACGCCACCGCCGCGCAGAAGCAGGACCTCTACAAGACCCTGGAGCAGCAGAAAGGCACGGCACGGTAATGATCGCCACGGTGGGCAGCTTTGTCCTCTTCCTGGGCCTGGTCCTCTCCCTCTACGGGGCCGTGATTTCGGTCCTGGCCGGCCGGAGAGACCGCCCCGACCTTCTGGCCAGCGCCCGGCGGACGGCCCTGGTGCTTGTGGCCCTCACCCTGCTGGCGGCCGGCCTCCTGATCGCCGCCCTGGTGAACCTGGACTTCAGCATCCGCTACGTGGCCAACAACACCAGCCGGGGCACGCCGCTCTACTACCGCATCACCGGCCTGTGGGGCGCCCTGGAGGGCTCCATCATCCTGTGGGCCCTCTGGCTCACCGGCTACACGGCCCTGGTGTCCTGGCGCTACCGGGGCGCGCACCGCGAGCTCATGCCCACGGTGCTGGCCGTCTTCTTCACCGCGTGCGCCTTCTTCTTCCTGGTGATGACGGTGCCGGCCAACCCCTTCGCCCGCGTCTGGCCGGTGCCGGCCGACGGGCGCGGCCTGAACGTGCTCCTGGAAGACACCTACATGTTCAGCCACCCGCCCGTCCTCTACCTGGGGTTCGTGGGGTTCACCGTGCCTTACGCCTTCGCCATCGCCTCCCTGGTGACGGGGCGGCTCACCCCCGAGTGGGTGATCATCACGCGGCGGTGGACGGTGGTGGCCTGGTATTTCCTCTCCCTGGGAAATATCCTGGGCGCCTGGTGGTCCTATCACGTGCTGGGATGGGGCGGCTACTGGGCGTGGGACCCGGTGGAGAACGCGGCCATCATGCCCTGGATCATGGGGACGGCTTTCCTGCACTCGGTGATGATCCAGGAACGGCGCGGCATGCTGAAGGTCTGGAACCTGGCCCTCATCATCCTCACCTTCAGCCTCACCCTCTTCGGCACGTTCCTGACGCGCAGCGGCGTCATCTCATCGGTGCACGCCTTCTCCCAGTCCTCCATCGGGGCGTACTTCCTGGCCTTCCTGGGCCTGGTGCTGGTGGTCTCCCTCAGCCTGCTGGTGTGGCGATCGGACCAGCTCCGCGGCCACGGCGAGCTGGACGCGCCGGTGTGCCGGGAGAGCGCCTTCCTGCTCAACAACGTGGTCCTGGTGGGGATGTGCTTCGCCGTGTTCCTGGGGACCATCTTTCCCCTGCTGGCGGAGCTGGTGCGGGGCGTGAAGGTGAGCGTGGGGGCGCCCTTCTTCAACCAGGTGAGCATCCCCCTGATGGCCATCCTGCTGTTCCTCATGGGGGCGGGCCCGCTGGTGGCGTGGCGCCGGGCCACGCTGGACCATCTGCGGCGCATCCTGCTGCGCCCCCTGGGGCTGGCCGCCCTGGTGGGCGTGGCCCTCTATCCTGTGGGGCGGGACTACCCGGCGGCGGTGCTGATCTTCGCCCTGTGTGCCTTCGTGCTGGCCAGCGTGATCGAGGAGTTCTGGAAGGGGGCTCGGGCCCGCCAGCGGATCATGGGCGAGCCCCTGGCCGTGGCCGTGGGCTCGCTCACGCGGCGGAACCGGCGCCGGTACGGCGGCCTGGTGGTGCACGTGGGCGTGGTGCTGCTGGTGGTGGGGGTGGCCGCCTCCTCGGGCTTTTCCCGGGAGCGCGAGGTGACCCTGCACCAGGGCGAGGCCGTGGACGTCGGCCGGTATCACCTGCTGTTCCAGGGGCTGGACGCGGCGCGCGAGAGCAACCACGACCGGATCTGGGCCAACGTGGCCGTCACCAACCAGGGGAAGCCGGTGGGAGAGATGCAGCCCGCCCGCAAGAACTACCTGGCCAACAACCAGCCCATCAGCCGGGCGGTGATGCGATCCACCCTGCGGGACGACCTGTACGTGATCCTCACCCAGGCCGATGTGGACCGGACCACCGGGACCCACCTGGCCACCCTCAAGGTGCTGGTGCGGCCCCTGGTGATCTGGATGTGGATCGGCGGCCTGGTGCTGACCCTCGGGACGGTGATCGCCGTCTGGCCGGACCGGCGGCCCAGCGGCGTGGACGAGGAGGCGGCCGCGTGAGGTGCGGCCCATGGCGCGATGCGGATGGGAATGAGGGATTGAAGGAAGAGGGAACATGAGCTGGAAGAAGGCCTTGATCCCGCTGGCCGCCCTGCCCCTCATCGGGCTCCTGGCATACGGCTTCACCACGGACCCGCGGGCCATCCCCTCGCCGCTCATCAAGAAGCCTGCGCCCCCCTTCACCATGACGGTGTACGACGGGGGGCCGCTGAGCCTGGAGGGCCTGCGGGGCAAGGTGGTGCTGCTGAACTTCTGGGCCTCCTGGTGTTTCCCGGCCTGCTACGAGGAGGCGCCGGAGCTGGAGCGCGCGTGGCGCGCCTATCGGGACCGGGGGCTGGTGGTGGTGGGGGTGGACATCCAGGACACCGAGGCGGCGGGCCGCCAGTTCATCGACCAGTTCAAGCTGACCTTCGCCAACGGGCCGGACCCGGGGGGCAAGATCGCCATCGACTACGGCGTGTACGGCGTTCCCGAGACCTTTGTGATCGACCGGCAGGGGGTCATCGCGCACAAGCAGGTGGGCGGGGTGACGGACCAGATGGTGGCGGAGCAGGTGGAGCCGCTCCTCAAGCCATGAGAAGTCCCGCCTCCCGCGTCCGCAATCCGCAATCTGCAATCCGCCGCGGCGGGTTGCGGGTCTGGGGCATGCTGTGTCTGTTGGCCGCGGCGGTGGCGCTGGCGGGTGCGGCGGCGCCCGCGCCCCAGGCCCCGCAGGACCTCGAGGAGCAGGTGCGTGAAATCGCCGCCCAGCTTCGTTGCCCGGTGTGCCAGAACCTCTCGGTGGGTGATTCCCCGTCGGGGCTTGCCAACGAGATGCGGGGCGTGATCCGCGAGAAGCTGAAGGCGGGGGAGAGCCGCCAGCAGATCGAGGCCTACTTCACCTCCAAATACGGCGAGTGGATCCTGCTGGCGCCGATGAAGAAGGGATTCAACCTGCTGGCCTGGGGGCTGCCCTTCGTGGGCATCGTCGCGGGCGCCTTCGCCGTGGTGTTCCTGACCCGCCGCTGGGCCGGGCGCGAGGGTGCCACGGACGGCGGCGGGGGGGAGGGCGTGCCGCCCGCCAACCCCGAGGATGCGGCATACCGCGAGCGTCTTCGCCGCGAACTGGACGAGTTCGCCCGATAGCAGGCCGCTGAAAAAGGCCCATCTGCGGCGTTGGCGCGCTCGCGCACTCCCTGCGGCGTACCCGGTGTACGCCTCAGTCGGCGCATCGCGCGCCGCCTTGCATCTGGGCCTTTTTGAGCGGCCTGCGCGAGAAGAGCCTTTGAACATTCCGCCATGGAGCGCTGCTGCGTGACCGGGGCGGGCATCGAGGAATCCGTATGGATCCAGTGGCACTCCTGATCTGCGCCGTGCTGACCCTGGCGGCCGCGTGGGTGGTGGCCCAGCCTCTCCTGGCGGGCCCGTCCGCCGCGCCGGCGGCGCCCGCCGACGGCGAGGACCCGGCGCATCTCCTGAAAGTGGAGAAGGAGATCCTCTACCAATCCCTCCACGAGCTGGACCTGGACTTCGCCGCCGGCAAGCTCTCCCAGCAGGACTACCGGGCCCTCCGCGCCAAGCAGGAAATCCAGGCCGTGGAACTCCTCAAAGCCCTGGACGCCGCCGGCGGCGCGGTGCCGGGCCGCCGCACCGCCCCTCAGCGCCATAAGCGCTAGCCCGCCTGCGTCGCCTTCATCCCTTGCCACGGATCCCGCCATCGCGGGGCGGCTTGCCCTCCTGCGGACGTCGGGACTATGATGGTCCATCCTCGCGCCGGGGAATGAATCGTGGGGAGGCGACGGTGAGAATCGAGAAGGTGGATGCGTGGCGCTGGCGGATCCCGCCGGACGCCAAGCCCGGGATGCGGGTGCCCGGCATCGTGTTCGCCGACGACGCGCTCATGGGGGCCATCCGGGGCGACCAGTCGCTGGAGCAGGTGGCCAACACGGCCACCCTGCCCGGCGTGGTGCGGGCCGCCTTCGCCATGCCGGACATCCACCAGGGTTACGGATTTCCCATCGGCGGGGTGGTGGCCACCCGCGTCGAGGACGGGGTGATCTCGCCCGGCGGCGTGGGATACGATATCAACTGCGGCGTGCGCCTGCTGCGCACCCACCTGATGCGGGACGAGGTCCTCCCCCGCATACGGGACCTGGTGGCCGGCCTCTTCAGCGACGTGCCCACCGGCGTGGGCTCCCGGGGCAAGGTGCGGCTGAGCCGGGAGGAGTTGAGGGGGCCCATCACCAAGGGGGCGCGCTGGGCCATCGAGCGGGGCATGGGCGGGGCCGAGGACCTGCAGCACGTGGAGTCTTGCGGCTGCCTCCCGGGCGCGGACCCGGCCTGCGTGGGCCCCCGACCCTTCGAACGCGGCAAGGACCAGCTCGGCACCCTCGGGTCCGGCAATCACTTCCTGGAGGTGCAGTATGTCCAGGAGGTGTTCGATGAGAAGGCGGCCGCCGCCCTGGGGCTCTTCCGGGACCAGGTGACCGTACTGATCCACACCGGGTCGCGGGGCTTCGGTCACCAGGTGTGCACGGATTACCTGAAGACCATGGAGCAGGCCGTCCGGAAATACCAGATCAGCCTGCCGGATCGGCAACTGGCCTGTGCCCCCATCGGGTCGCGCGAGGTCCAGGACTACCTGGGCGGGATGCGGGCGGCGGCCAACTTCGCCTGGGCCAACCGCGCGTGCCTGGCGCACTGGGCCAGGGAGGTGTTCCTCCGCGTGCTCCGCCTCAGCCCGGCCGCCCTGGGCATGGCCCTCGTGTACGACGTGGCCCACAACATCGTGAAGATCGAGGAGCACGAGGTGGAGGGCAGGCGGGTGAAGGTGGCCGTCCACCGCAAAGGGGCCACCCGGGCCTTCCCGCCGGGGCACCCGGAGCTGCCCGAGGCGTACCGGGCGGTGGGCCAGCCCGTGCTCATCCCCGGAGACATGGGGCGGTACTCCTTCGTCCTAGTGGGGACCGAGGGGGCGATGGCCGAAACCTTCGGCAGCACCTGCCACGGCGCCGGCCGGATGCTGAGCCGGGCGGCGGCCGTCCGGCAGGGCCGGGGGCGTTCCATCGAGCGAGAACTGGAGGAGGGGGGCGTGATCGCCCGGGCCTGCAGCCGCGAATCCATGGCCGAGGAGATGCCGGAGGCGTACAAGGATGTGGCGGCGGTGGTGGCGGTGTGCCACGAGGCCGGGATCTCGCGGATGGTGGCGAAGCTGAAGCCGATGGGGGTGATCAAGGGGTAGGGGGAGGTGCGGGTCGCCCTCGGCCGCCATCCTCGGCCCTGCGCAGGCCCATCAATGATAGAGCGCCACCCCGCAAGCGGGGGCCCGGCGCCTCGCCAGGTTGGGCCCGGTGCTCGTGCCTGCGGGCGGAGGCCGAGGGTGGCCCCCGTGAGAGGAAGGGCGTGGGGCGACGGAAACGGATGTGCCGAGGGTAATACCCAGGCGAGTGAAAGGATGGGGATCGGAGGGCGCGCGGCCGGGAGGCCGGGCGGCGTCGGAGATGGCGGCGGCGAGCCGCCGGGAGGAGAGGATGGCCAAGACCGTAAAGGTGGGCAGCGCGAGTGATCTGAAGCCGGGGGAGTGCAAGACCGTCGAGGTGGACGGGACTCCGGTGGCCGTATACAACGTGGGAGGCAAATATTACGCCACGCACAACACGTGCGCGCACCGGGGCGGGCCCCTCGGCGAAGGGAGCCTGGAAGGCGACGTGGTCACCTGCCCGTGGCACGGGTTCCGCTTCAACGTCACCAACGGACAGTGCCTGGGGCCGAACCCGTCGCTGAAGGTGGCCGCCTTCCCCATCTCTACACACGGCGGCGATCTGATGGTGGAACTCCCATAGCCGGGTACATTCCATCTGACGGGCTGCCGAAAAGGACCCGACAACTCTTGCCGCTGCCCCGCCGGCAGCAGGTGAGGCGGTGGCGCGCCCGCCCGTGGGTCCCGCGCGTCCGGTGCCGCTCTTCCCTGGATCTTACTTGCCCGTCCCTGGCGGGGTTCAGCGGCCGCCCTGAAAAGGTGTTTCTCATGGGCCGGCTATGCCGCGCGCCGGCGTGGCATAGCCTGGCCTTCTGTCGCGCGGAGTTTCCGCGGGCCCCGCAGAGGTCGCGTTCCTTTTCCCACGCTCCTCATCCCCGATCCGACGCGAACCGGTCTGGTCCCGTCCTCATGGCCTCTGCAGTTGGAACGGTCAAGCCTTCGGTGGCGGCCCCCATCCTCTGACCCTGATGCGTTGCGTCTTTGTGGTTGTGAAGGGTGTGGTTTTGGATGGGAAGAATCTACCCAGGCAGGGGGCAGGATCGGCGTGAAAGTTGTTATTTCTGGCGCAGACTGATACTGATTTCTGTCCTGAAGAAACGATATGTTAACGTGAAGGCAAGTACTTAGTACTGCTTAAGGCTTAAGACTTGCACCCTGAGTTTGGACCGGACTCCAACTTCGGATGGGAACTGGGATGTCTGTAGGTTTAGCTCTGGAAGGGCAGACGGCGCTTCTGTATTGCCACGCCTGCGGGGAGCAGGTGCCGACGTACAGCGTCCGGTCCGCCGAGGGGGCGGAAATCCGGTGCTCCTACTGCGGCCTGCCTCTGGGCCACCAGGGCCCCCAGGATCAGGCACGCATGGAAAGCGTGCTGCTGGCGGACGACGAGAAATTCATCCGCTGGATCCTGCGAGACCTTCTGATGGAGCAGCACCTGGCCGAAACCGTGGTGGCCTGCGAGGGAGGCACCGAGCTGCTCACCAGGCTCACCGAGCGGCTTCGCACGAAACAGCACGCGCAGCTCATCATCCTCGACATCCTCATGCGGGACCTGGACGGCGTGGCGACGGCCAAGGCCATCCGCGCCCTGGAGCGCGGCTTCGGGGTCACCTGGCCGGCGCCCATTCTCTTCCTCTCCGCCCTGCGGCCGGATGCGGCCATCCGGAGCTTCGTGGCCCGCCTCCAACCGGCCTTGTTCCTCAACAAGGCGGTGGACGCCACGCCGGACCGCCTGGCCATCCGCCTGCGCAAGATGATGGAGTACTTCAGCCGCGTCCGCAACGGCGCGTCGGCCCCCATCCCCACGCTGTAGCTGGAACCCTCTTCGTCCACGTCTCCCCGCGGCCCCATCCGTATCCCTCGTGCGAGTCCGGACACCTGCATTCCGGGCAGCCATTCGCAGGGGGACTGCCCACCTCCCCCCGGCGAGAGGCGGAAAGGGACGGGTGCGTGGCGTCAGCCCCCGGTCTCCGGTTCGATGTCGGTGAAACGGATGAGATCAAGCAGGTTACCCCGGCCGTCGTGATGCCAGGCGAAGGCGGGAAAGGGCATCTGCCCCAGCGGGCAGAGCCGCGTGACGCCCAGGCGGCCGAGGCGGGCGGCGAGAGCCGGGAGCCGCGCCGGGGGCGCCGCCACGCCGGCTGTCTGCAGGACGTTCCCGAGCGGGGCGAGGAGGGGCGGGAGGTCGGCCAGGTCGGCCACCGGTTTCACCCGCACCGTCCGGTTCAGGCAGGAGGGGGCGAAGGTCGTGTCCTCCTCGAAGATGACCGTCCAGGCGGTGCCGGCGGGGCTGGCCCACATCTCTGCGCCGCCGAGGTCCGCCAGGTCCCGCATGCCCCGGATGGCGGCGGAGGCGGCCAGCGGGATGCGCCCGCGGGGCAGGCGGCGCTCGACTTCCCGAAGCGCGGCGGCCAGCGCGGCGGCGAAGTCACGGGGGGAAACCTCGCCGCCGGCCTCCACGTAAAAGAGGTGGGGCGAGACGCAGCCCTGCTGGTCGAAGGTGGCCACGTCCGCGGCGGCGCGGGCCGCCACGTCCGCGGCCCCCGCGGCGGTGAGCACCTCCCGCGCGATGGCGCCGAAGCTGAGCCGGTGGCTATAGGCCAGGAGGCGGGCGGCGGCGGGGACGCGTTCCCGGAGCGAGCGGAGCGCCTCGTCGCTTCCGTAGGCGATGACGGCATCGGCGCGTTCGAAGGCCGCGGACTCCAAGTCCTCCGCGCCGCCCGGCCAATAGACGATGGCCAGGCAGCGGGCCAGGTCCGGATCCACCTCCGCCAGGGACGCGGCGAAGAGGGCGGGCAGGAGCGGCTCCCCCGAGGCGGTCTTGCCCAGGTTCGCCGCCTTGACCAGCAGACCGCAGGTGAGGCTCCAGATCGGAAGCCCCGGCACGTTGCCCGAGAAGACGTGCACGGCAAGGCGGGGCCCGAAGGCTCGGCTCAGGAGGCCGGTGCCCCGCAGTGGCCGAAACGAATCGAGGCATGATGGGTCGCCGAACTCGGCGGTGAGGCACTGGAGCAAGGCCTCGCGGCCGAGCCCCCTCAGGAGGGCGCTCAAGCCCTCGCGGACCATGGGAGGCGAGTAGCCGGTGATGGCCGGCAGGAGCTCCTCGGCGTGCCGCCGCGGCGGGAAGGCCGGATCCAACCAGAGGCCCACGGCCTTGTCCAGGCGGGCCACGATCTCGAGGACGGGCAGGTCGGCCAGATAGCCGTCCCGGGCGGCGATCATGCCGTCCAGGACCGTCGAGAGTTCGGGCACGGTGAGGGCCGGGACCCGCAGGGTAAGGTCGTCCCGTTCCCCGAAGCGGAGCGTGGCCCAGCGGGTCACGCGCTCCGCGGGGAGCCCCGGAAGCCACCAGGCCTGCATCGCATCGGGCATCGGCTTCTTCTCAACCGCCAAGACGCCAAGGTCGCCAAGCAGGATCTGAAAGACCCACCGTCCGCAGGCTGCTCAAAAAGGTCCAGATGCAAGGCGGCGCGCGAAGCGCCGACTGAGGCGTACGCCGGGTACGCCGCAGGGAGTGCGCGAGCGCGCCAACGCCCCGCCCGCTGCCGCCTAGGCAGCGGGGAGAGATGTTGGGCCTTTTTCAGCAGCCTGCCTAGCGGCGGGCGGCGGAGAGGAACTCATCGATGGCCATCGAGCAGCCCCGCGCCTCGGCGCCCTGCACCCGCCCCAGGAGCTCGAAGCCGTCCCCCTCGGCCCGGCCCAGGTCTTCGGTCAGGATGGCCGAGACCGTGTTCCGGTTGGCCAGATCCAGGTGCAGCAGCACACCCACCTCGCCCGCGGGCTTGTCCGCCGCCGTCTCGGGATCGATGATGCGCGTGCGGGACCAGGGCGGACCCACCTTGAAGTGGGCCGGCGGCTGGCCGGCGGCGTGCCGGCGCAGCGTCACGTCGTAGAACTGGATGCTGAACTCCGTCATCCCATACATGTTGACGGTGTGCGTCTCCGGGATGCCGAAGGTCTCGCCGAACTGCCGGTAGAGGTCGGCGCGGCCGATCTCCCGGGACCGCCCCTTGAACCCGCCCGTGTCCATGAGCCGGCTCCCCGGGGGAAGGCGGAAGCGCAGGCCGCGCTCGGCGCAATAGTCCAGGAAGTGGACGAAGGCGAAGGAGGCGCCCAGCAGCCCCACGGGCCGTCCGGCCCCCTCGGCCGTGCGGAGGGCCTCCCGAAACCCGGCGCCGTCCAGCCCCTTTTCGTCCATGAACCAGCCGCTGCCGTCGGCCCCAAAGGATTCCAACGCCACGGCCAGGTAGTGCGAGAGGGACGAGTGGGGGAGGACGGTAGGCGGCGGGAACAAGATGAGGAGGGGGAGCCCGGCGCCATCCGGCAGGACGTGGGCGGCGAAGTTGACGCGCATGGAGGCGTCGTAGATCTCCAGGGTGGTGTGGTAGGCCTTCCCCCGCCGCTCCTTGTGCGTCGTCCCGCTGGTCATGAAGACGGCCACGGCCTGGTCGGGCGGCTCGCAGGCGAGCGTCAGCTCCTTGAAGGCGCCGATGGGGACGGAGGGGATCCGGCGCCAGTCGCTCACGCTGGCGGGGGTGCGGCCTCGCCGCTGGCAGAGGCGGCGGTAGGGTAAGTTGTGGGCGAACTGGTGGGCGAAGAGCCGGAGGGCCAGGGCGTTGAAGACCTCCTCGTCCCGGGGCTGTTCCACGCCCCGGGCTATGAACTCCAGGATCGCCCGGTCGAGTTCCGCTGTGTCCATCATATCCTCACAGCTCTTCATGGCAGTCAGCCAAGACCTTGCCGCGGCACAGGCCGCTCAAAAAGGTCCAGATGCAAGGCGGCGCGCGATGCCCCGAGTGAGGCGTACTGGGGCGTACGCCGCAGCGAGCGGGCGAGCGCGCCAACGCCGCAGATGGGCCTTTTTCAGCGGCCTGCTACGGCAGGAGGACGGCGCGGC